>JABGWN010000129.1 GCA_018645535.1 Methanobacteriota archaeon | reverse complement strand
GGTGCAGAGACAATTGAATATGAACTCCAATCAAATGCTGGATGGTCTTTAAATTTCGATGACATCGAATCAAAAATGAATGATAACGTAAGACTATTCGTGTTAATTAATCCAAACAATCCAACAGGTTCAGTTGCTGGTGCAAGTGATCTAAATCGATTGCTAGCAATACTCGAAAAATGGCCTAATTGTATCCTTATTGCTGATGAAATATACGACGGTCTGGATTTTTCGGGACGTCAAGTTAGCGCAGCGAGTCTGTCTGATACAGTTCCTGTGTTAACTATGAACGGCGTTTCCAAAGTGTACTATGCACCTGGATGGCGAATTGGCTACATGGCCATTCATGACCCAATTTCTTCGCTTGTTTCTGTGCGTGATGGAATTGAGCGAATATTACGCTCACGTTTGTGTGCGTCCACTCCTGCTCAACTTGGATATTTAGCGGGACTTGAACAGGATCGTTCTTGGATGAAACAATACTGTGAAACAGTCAAGGAACGAAGGGATGTCTGTCTTTCAAGAATTTCTGGGATAGAAGGTCTTGAAGTCCAAAATCCTGAAGGAGCATTCTATATGTTTGTCAAATTGACTGATCAAAAATGGGCTGAAGATGATAAGTCGTTTGTCCTTCAGTTGCTTCATGAAGAACATGTACTTGTTGTTCATGGTTCTGGATTCAGTTCAGAAAAAGGAAAAGGTCACTTCAGACTCGTTTTCCTTCCCGATATTGATACATTACACACCGCCTTTGATAGAATTGATTCTTTCCTACAAAAACATAGGATTATCTAAACATCGACGGCGAAGTATTGATGTTTGATGAGTCTTCGGTGTGGCTATGCGAGGATTGAAATTAGCTCTTATTGGGCTTGCAATTTCTCTTCTTCCTTCGGCTTCAGCATCGACTATTGCAACTGCTGCCGATTTTGAAATATCATTTCTCTATCCAGTCTTAGTGGCGTTCATTGTTGCGATGTTGCTATGGAAATTCTTCGTTCCTCGTCAGTTATCTGCTTTGCAAGTAGCGTTCGAGATTGATGATGATTTGTATGAAGTTCATCGATTGACAAAAGGACTTGATGATGCCAAAGAACTCCTTCAGCAAGGTCGTGTCGCATTTGGTGTGGGATTGTACATGATGGGTATGATGGGTGTTCTGGTATTAATCGGAGAATTACTCTTCCAAGCAGATGTTTACTTTGACCTCAATTTATGGCTCATCGGTTTATTCATTCTTATTCCAGTGCTCATTTCCCCTTGGGAGACACTTAACGCGCAGTTAATTGGTAAAAATAAACTTCGAGTTGGCCGCCATACGATCCGAACAGGACTCCGTAGAATTATCACACTTGCTGTTCTTGTTTCATCCACTATTGCAACTGTTATTTACGGCATGAATCTCAATGATGGGATGATTACTCCAGTTTGGCTTGCAGCAGGTATGTTGGTCTTTATGGCCCCAACAATTCTTGCATACGGACGCATTATGGGAGCATCTTGGAATATGCTCCTCTTGAATAAATGGAGGACTTCGAGAGGACGTCGTAATCCAATTGATCCTGATAGTCCTTCCTTTGTAAATAGACTCTTTTCATTAATTTTGGTTATGTTCCTCATCACTATGCCAATTACTGCTCTGAACGGAATTGTCACAGTGTTCCACATCTTGGTCAATGAGCCTCAAAACACGGAAGAAGTGCTCAACTATGGGGGGATTATCGGTCATTCTATCTATGAGCGTATCGATCTCATCTCAGATATTTTGTTCCATTGGGAATTTATTAAGTCAGCCCCTCAATTCTTATCACTTTACCTTTCTCTCAACATTGCTATCGTTGGCTTAGCGTTCATTTTTGAATTGACACGAAACTTGATTTTGGGTGGGCAAACATTCGGTGGAATGTTTGGAGTAACACTTGATACTCCGCGTGAAATCCGAACAGAAGAGTCTGCGCAAGGTCGTCAACTTGCCTTTGCTTTTGCAGGATTTTCAGGATATACCGTACTGCTGCTTGTTCTGGTTTGTTACAAAGAATTTGGTGATTTAATGCCGTTTACTCAGAATCTTGAAGATAATGGATTCGATGAAAGTATGCGTCTTCTCACAACATGGATGTTTATTGCAGTTGGTCAAGCTATTTTCTTGTTTACCTGGCTTCTTTCGATTGCTCGTTTTGGCCCTCTCAGACAATTAAAATTCGATCTTGATCCAGAAGAAAGGAGAGAAGGCGCAGTCATGATGGCTGATGGAGACTGGATGAGAGAGTTTGTAGATGAAGCAGCTCTGCAAGAAGATTTAGATGCACTTATTCGCTTCCAAATGCAATCGATTGAAGGGGACGAGGCCCTTGTACGTCATGAAAAAGCACGTGCGAAGATGTGGGAATGTGCAATACGTGGATTATGGCCAAAAGCCATTGAAGAATCTCGTAAAGTACTCGCTCAAGCGGGCGGGGATGATGATGAAGCTCGAATGATTACGGCGACCGGATATTTAGCTACTCGAAGACTCGACGCTGCCCGTGAGGCTCTTCGTGGTTTACAACAACCAGAGGGATATGATGAGCCTGAAATTCTTGCTTTTATCACTGAATGGATGGACCCATGGAATGGGACTGTTGACGAAGATGATATTTGGGATTGGGAAAATAACTCAACGATTGACCACCTAAATGAACAAATGCGAATGCTTAGGTACTGGACTCCAAAACATGCTGAAGACTCTGTTGTACACTCGGACAGACTATCTATGATTGCTAAATTGTCCTCTGTGGCCTCTTTACGGATGCAAAGACGTCATGAAGAAGCCCTACAATTAGCACTAGATGCAGTGAAGTTCGACCCTCTTGGTGTTCGGCCACGAATCGCTGTAGCATTGTGTTTAATCGACAAAGGTAACTGGCATCAGGCTATGTCTGTCTATCAAGAACTCAAAGAAAGTGACATTAACGATCCTCGTGTAATTGCTCTGTCTGTTCTACTTGGTAATGAGGCTGATGTCGAACATATTGAAGTATCACTCGCAGTGGAAAAGGGTAAAAGTGTTCGGAAATGGCTTGATGAAGCCCCTGTCAATGCTGTTGCTGGTCTAGGGATTAAAGGCGGAATTGATGAGGCTATTAACGCAAACATCATGATTTGTGCTCATGAATCAGTGCGTCGTAACATGACTCCTCGCTATTCCCCTTCAATCTTCCATTACATCATCCAATACGTACTCCTTCCTCCAATCTTTATTGTATCTGCAATTGCTATGTCTGGATATTCAGGACAGGTTCAAGGTATTGTAACAGGTGTCGTTTTGTTCATGCTTCAATTTGCCTTTGCAAGATTCCGAAGACAACAAGGGAGACAAATTAAGCATAGAGATCAGCGAACACTGATTGATTATGCACGTATGATGAAGCGCTTCAAGGTTAATCCAAATAGCGGAAATATTCCAATTGGAACCCATCTTCTTCTTTCTGGTATACTTGTAACAGTAAACGGTGTTGTGTTGGATGTTGGAATGCCTGGGTGGTTAACTCACAGGCTTCCAAAGGATGCTGACAAAACCATCCGCTCCCGCCTTAAGCGAAATGCGTTATCGATTAGCAAGAACAAGCCTGCAAAATTGAGCCCCTTGACAAAGGGATGGTGGCTTAAGAGGCCAAAGGAAGATTCATCTGACGTGCCGATTCTTGAGCAGTTAATTGGACCAGTTGCGTACAGAGGTCGTCAAACGATGATTATGAAAAAGACGACAGGGTTCCGTCAAGGTCCATCTGGGAAACCAAATCTAAATCCGGTTGGTTCTCATGATTTCAAGGGCAGAAATGTCCCTCGCAACACGAGAACCAGTGAACGGTCAGCTCGAACAGGTCCCAGCCGGCCAAGTCGTCGCAACTGAGTCAAACAATCGATTGATAGTATTCATGAACCTTGTCTGACTGGACGATACATGGACAGCAGTTCACCTAGAGATTCAGTTAACCGCGTTTTAGAAGCGACATCCAATAGTGCCCGTCTCTATGGAAACGGATTGGGAATGATTGCCTCTGAAAATATCATTTCTCCAAATGTTAAACGTGCCATTAATTCTGATTTGCATGGTCGCTATGCAGAAGGATTGCCTGGAAAAAGATATTACCAAGGTTGCGAAGATTTTGATACAATAGAACGTCTTGGAATTGACCTTGCAAAGAAAGTATTCAATGCACCATTTGCGAACATTCAATCAATCTCTGGAACAGTTTCAAACATTGGAGCATTGAAAGCATTAGCCAAACCAGGAGATTCAATTACTGCAGTTTCAACTGCTGATGGTGGTCATATTTCGCATGCTCGGATGGGGGCTGTTGGTCTGCGAGACCTAAATGTCTCTACTTACCCTTGGGATGAGGACCGTATGGAGCCAGATGTGGATGGATCTTGTGCACTTATTCGGGAATTAAAACCAAAGGTGACACTCGTTGGACAATCTGTGTTTTTATTTCCCACTCCTCTAAAGGAATTAGCCGATGCTGCACATGAAGTAGGTTCAACAGTCATGTATGATGGCGCTCATGTTCTTGGATTAATCGCTGGAGGTGTGTTCCAAGACCCATTAAGAGAAGGTGCAGATGTTATGACCGGATCATCTCACAAAACCTTCCCTGGTCCACAAGGAGGCTTTCTTTTGTCGTCAAATGAGGATCCTAAATTTCATAGGAAACTCAACAATTCTATGTTTCCTGGAGTCGTTTCATCATACCACCTACATCACGTAGCCGGTAAGGTTGTTGCCCTGGCAGAATTTGAAGCGTTTGGACAAGCATATGCTCAAGATATTGTAAGAAATGCCCAAACCTTTGCGCAAGCTTTAGCGGCAGAGGGATTCGATGTTCTAGCAGAATCACGTGGATATACGGCTTCTCATCAGGTGTTAACGCGTCATGGAGATATTGATTCCGGGGCAGGTGCAACAGCAGCAGCTTTGCTGGAAAAGGCCGGGATCATTACGAATATGAACATGCTTCCTGGAGATTCCAAAGCCATGACTCCATCCGGTCTTCGACTAGGAGTTCAAGAACTTACAAGGGTCGGAATGGGTCCAAGAGAGATGGAAGAAGTAGCTTCTTTCTATGCCCGAGTATTAATCAAAGGTGAAGACGTAAAGGCGATTAAAAATGATGTACATCATCTGAAATCTGATTTCCAACATGTCCAATACTGCTTTGATTCTGAAGATATTCTTGGATATGAAGGAATGTAAGGTATGCCGACTAAAATGGACCTTTCTCATGCGTCTTTATTTCATAGTGATGGATTCATATTCGATACAGATATGAATTGTTACATGTTGTGGAAACAACACGAATTCAATCGATGGTGGCATAGTTTTGAATCCCTTTTCACACATCCACTAAGCCGTACATTCATCAATTCTGTCGTCGATGACTTAGAGTTTCATCAACGCTTGAATCCGCCTCATGGAATCTTCAGGAAGAAAAAATTCCTTTCACAACTTTCTAATTTGACTCACTTTTACGGAAGTGGAACCATTAATGTAACAAAAAAAGAGATCATGAATAGCGCTCATTCCCTTTTTTCTGTTGGATTAGCATCGTATGCCTTGGAAGTTTTCCATCAAACAAGATACAAAATCCGCTGGAATGAACCGACGCCTCGAGTTGTTCAATTGTCACTCGAGATCAATCGAGATTTACCCCCTCCTAGTTCAGTGCGCCCATTTCCGTGGTCAGAAGAAGGAACAGAAGTGAATATCGATCAATCAAAAAACATATCTGATTTACTTGTTGTAAAAGAGATGGGCCATTTGGAAATCGATGGCGAACGATACATGATTTTACCAGCTTCTCTCCTGGAGAGGTTTTCATCCTCATGTTTACCCCATGCCCCTGATATGAGTGAGACTGATTGGATTCAATGCCCAACACATTGGTCAAAACCAGATATTTCCATCATGTCTATGTTAATTTCTTCAATAATCGAATTATTTTCTAGTTCAGAGCGGGCTGTTTACATTACTGGATTGGAAAGTTGGGAGGCTTATTTGCGAGTATACATGTTAGAACAAGGCTGGGGTGATGCTACTGTGATTGCGTATGACCCTCAATCATTTGATACAACTTTGACTTTCTCTAAAACTCCTCTTACTCCTTTCTCCATAGGGCTCGCCGCTGGTATTTGGGAACGAGCACATGGGAGGAAATTACACTTGAATCTACAGTCGATGGATTGTTCCATTCAAGTAAAAATCCGTTCATTATTGGAATACGAAAATGCACTATAATTAAAATCAACATAATCGATAGTTGTCGAGCAACTAAGGTCAAGGTTCATAACCGAATCGAGGGCTCGTAAAATTAGTCAAGTCACGGAGGCTACTACCAATGTCACTAAATCACAACCAAATGGCGTATGCTGCTATCATTTCAACACTAATATTCGGAGCTCTTTTCGTAGGAGTTAGCGGGTTTTACCAAACTTCTGATGGAATCGGAGAATTTGACAGTGCTGCAGAAGAAGACTTGTTTGGTGAAGAAGTATCTTCTGGAGAGGCTACTGATAGCGATGAAGATGGTCTCCCTGATGTTCTTGAATCTCAATATGGTACCGATCCTCTAGATGAAGATACCGATAAAGATGGTATGAGCGATGGATGGGAAGTTGCCCATGGCCTCAATCCTCTTGACAACGGGGAATCTGAACTTCTCGAAGAAGAGACAGGCTCCACTACGACTGCAGATGATGCAGAAATCTCCAATGAAAGCGATTCCTGGCCAGATCCAGAACAAGGAAAATACGGTGATCCTGACCGAGATGGTCTTACAAACGAACAAGAAGCTCAACTCGGAACCGACCCGCAACGCGCTGATACTGACAACGATGGATTAAACGATCGCTGGGAGTCAATTTACGGAATGAACGTATCTGCGGCTGACGGCACAATCTATCTCTTTAATCCACTCTCAGGTAACTGGGATTGTAGTCTGTTGAGTCTTGCTATGGAAGAAACTCTTTCATCAATGCTTGAAGAAATGGAAGGCGCCCCTACATGGGATGAACTTGAAAACCCTCTAGGAAAGCACTCTTGCGATCAAGTATTGGATCTTGATGAGGATGGTCTTCTGAACTTCCAAGAAGAAGCATATGGTACAAATCCTGATAATGATGATTCAGATGGTGATATGCTATCTGATGACCTGGAGGTAAACGCAGGATCTGTAATTCTTAACTTTGAACTTGGTTCTGATTGTGGTGAACCCGAGAGTACACCATACTCACAAAGAACACCCCGTACTGCTCCATTTGCTTCCGAAGTAAGCGCTGCATGGTTCCTCTCTGATCTCGATGGCGATGGCCTACTCAACGGTCCAAGCGATTCAGATACTGACGGAGACGGCATGCCTGACGGATTTGAATACTGTTTTTCATTCAAGCAAGACCACCCAACCCAAGAAGCTAACAAGCAACTTAATCCATCGAACTCCTCTGATGGTTACAATGACTGGGACGAAGATGGGTTGAACAATCTTGAAGAATACCAAGTCGCCAACAAATTTGGTTTGACAAACGGTTTGCCCTCTTTCACCTCACCTTGGAGTGTAGATACGGACGGAGATAAAATGCCCGATGGTTGGGAGGCAAACCAATACAATCGTACTACTTTGGAATACCCATTGAATCCTAGAAATGCCAGCAATGCAAACGAGGACATCGATTTCGATGGATGGGATTCTGATGGAGACGGTGACGTCATGTACGGTGAATTAGAACTCACAACAACTGTAGTCGAACTCTACGTGCAAAAGGGTGATTACGTCACAAGTAACACCACAATTGCTCGTGGCCAATACACAATGGGCGGAGGTAACAAGCAACCTGTTTATCTCGTTGCTCCTGTTGATGGATATGTTTACTCAATCAACGTCGCTCCGGGAGATCAAGTTGAATCACGTCTCTTTGTTTGGATGAATATTGTTGAAGAATCTGAGCGATTTACCAACCTTATGGAATACGAAGCTCGCCTTGATGATGAGGGGAATATCGTCGGTCGTTCCACAGATCCAACACATGGTGACACTGATCTTGACGGGCTACTCGATGGTATTGAAGTAGGTGGCTGGCAAATTTTAGTCGTCAATAGAGGTGTACAACTGACTTGGGTTGTCTCTGACCCTGGATTACCAGATACGGATGGTGATGGTCTCTCAGATTATCAGGAATTCTCATCAACATGTGATGGGCAAGGCTCCAATGCCTCAAATGACGATACTGACAGCGACGGTGAAAGTGATCAGCAAGAAAGCAAACTCGGTTATATCTTCAATGGTGAGCAATATTTCACCTCTGCGTGTATGTTTGACACAGACAATGATGGATTAGAAGATGGAGAAGAGGTAATTGCAGGTGAAGATAATTTCGTTACTCATGCAAACAACTCAGACACTGATGGTGATGGACTCATCGATGGGAATGAAATTCTCTTCATCCCTAGACCGTTCCAATCTGAAACGAATCCTTTGATCAATGACACTGATGCAGACGGTATGCTTGATGGTTGGGAAATGCAAGTTAAATCAACTGAAGATAACACAAATTCTCATTCGCTCTGGGTGGCGGTCTCAAATTGGGATCGACCTGGATGTACTGAATCATCAACCAATAGCTGTCAAATGGGCCCTGGTGGCTATGTTTGGATTAACTGGCTCGGTGGCTTTGAACTCCAGGTGAAATACGAAGTCTCTGAGATGAATCTCTCTGGTTTCGATCTTCCCGGAAATACAATGTGTGATGGATGTAAGGGGCGTTGGGCTCTCGACCCTTCACTCAACTCTCTCAAGGATGATACCTATGACGTCGATAATGACACACTTGCAAACGGAGCAGAAGCTCCTACGAACTGGAATACCAACCCTGTTGACGACGATACTGATGGGGATAATTTGCCTGATGGTTGGGAAGTAAGATATTCCTATGAAGCCATAAACAACAATCTGGTTGATAATTCTACAATCAATGCATACGGGGCACGTGGTGTGATGGATCCATCCATGGCTGACAGTGACCTTGACGGAATCAATGATGGTGAAGAAGATCCAGATTCCGATGGACTGAACCGAACTGGATTAATCAAGAAATATTGTCCAGGATTCAACGACACAACCAATGCGGAATGTAACATTGACCCAACTACTCCAGATGGAATGAAGTTCTATAATAACCTAGAAAACTACACGAACTTCGAAGAATTTGAGAATGGAACCAACCCAGTATCAAATGACACAGATGGAGATGATTGGGACGATGGACCTGAAGTCTATTACATGGATCATGATGACGATGGCATGGCAACGGGATGGGAATATCACTTTGAATTCGATCCTTACGATTCTGCTGACAGACTTGTCGATAGTGATGGGGATGGTCATACAAACTATTGTGAATTCAAGTGGGATACAAATCCAAGAAATCCGATAAGTTTCCCTGGACAAGGAGAACTCTGCGATCCATTCGAGAGCTAGTGAATTATGTTTAGAGGGAATTCTGTTTCTATTTGCTTAGTTAGTATTCTATCAATACTAATTATAGCACCAGTGACATTGAATTCTTCAAAGGCTGAACTTCCTGAAGATACCATCTTGGAATTCGATCAAGCAGATGGGCTTCATTTCATGGATTACATTAACGTTAGTGGTTCGTCCTCAGTCCCTCTTAATTCGGTGGAAATTTCACTTTGGAATGTAACAGCAACTGGGCAGTATGATCTTTTAAATTCAAGTTCTTCCCTTCTCTCAGTTACTCCTTTCGAAACTGATCTTGGCAGTACGTATTGGCTTTGGAATCATGAGTTTAATCACGAAAATGAAAGTTGTACATGCCTTGTTCGTATCTCATTGTTAGAGCAAACTGATTTGAAATCATATGGGCTCACAATCTATCTTGGTCCATTGAATCATAGACCAGTTTTGATGTTCTCATCGGAATCAGATCAAACTTCTCAAATCATACTTGGAGCCCAAGATGTTGAACTTAGGTACGATGTCCTTTTGCCACCGACCTTATTCTCCTTGGAAACCAATTCCAACCTAGATGTTCTAACAACACTCTCTGTTTGCCCAGCGCCATTTGGAATTTGTACTGATGATTATTCACCATTAACGGTTCTTCACGAACTTATTGATGGTGAACTTACACTCACCTTGGAGGCTCTCTCAATCGACTTGGCTGATGGTTTGTATTTGGTTGATTTTCATATCCAATCAATGTCTCTGAAAGAATCGAATACCCTCATACAATACCTGGCTGTGGATAGGCACCCTCCTAACGTTACTTTCTCTTCGATATCTGAATTGTTGGAATCAGAAACCATTATTGTCGATCTTAATGTAGATGATGGATATGAAGGCTCTGTGTATTCTGTCACCTGGACTATAATTGAGCCAGATGGGGAACTAAGAGCTGTATCATCTACCGAAATCTTAGATGATAATCGATTGTCGTTTAATGCAGAAAAGCAAGGAGTCTACCAAATATTTGGCCTCATTCGTGATATTGGTGGCAATTTTGTTAATGTTCAACAAAATGTGTCTGTGAGTAACGTTGAACCTCAACTGGATTTACGTTATGATGGATTTAAGATTTCGAATAATCAAACAGTTACAGTAAAATCCACTGATGAATGGTGTTTTTCAGCCAACCAAACAACTGATACCGTCAATGACATCGACTCTTTACAATACAACTGGTTTGTAGATGGGAAATCCCTCTTAAGTGGCAGGTCTTATCTCGTATCTTCTGATATTAAAACGAATGACTGGGAGGATATCACACTCACTCTTACCGACAATGATGGAGCCAGTTCATCGATTACGTTTTCAGTTGAAGAACAGGAAACACAGGAGTCATCTTCATTTCCATCTATTACAATCTGGACTACGCTATTATTTCTCCTCATACTGTCCATAATAATTATCATACGCAAAAAAATACTTACCCCTCAAGAATCAGATTTTGTGCGATGGTCTGACAAGAAATCCTATGATGATTAACCATTCATTAAAAAACTGTGAATTATAGCAACAACCGGTGAGTCTATGTTTAGTGATGCTGCGGAAGGTCTTCCAAATGAACCCATGAGTGTTCCTAAATCCGTTTATTTAGAACGTCAACATCGTTTTCTTTCCCAATTAACTTCTTCTGATTTAGTGATTATTACAACTCCTCCAGAAGTCGTTCGCAGTAATGATGTGACATATCCATACAGAACTTCCAGCGATATGCTATACCTAGTTGGTTGGACCGATCCTGAATCAACTCTCATCTTCCATCACGATGGTTCCCAATGGATTTCACATCTTTTTGTACAACCCAAAGATACACTGAAAGAAATATGGGAAGGAAGGCGTCCAGGAGCAGAAGGCGCCAAACTGGGATGGGCAATAGATGAAGCCACCTCTATACATGACTTAGAGGAACATCTTGACAGGCATCTTTCCAATTGTTCAAAGGTTCATGTACGCACTGGAATTAACACCGTTATTGATTCGATAGTGCTTTCTTCAATCGAGCGCAGAGACCGTAATCGTCAGCATTTCGGTTCCGGACCAGTTTCAATCGAAGATCCAAGTCGCAGAATTGCTGAAATGCGCCTGCGTAAATCACCTGAGGAAATTGAATTGATGCGTTACGCAGCAGACATTTCTTCCGTAGCTCATGAATTGGCAATGAAGGCAAGTAAAGATGGTATTTCTGAATACCAACTTCAGGCCATCATCGAAGGATTTTTCGTCTACGGAGGTACAAGTGGATGGGCATATCCATCAATTGTTGGCTGTGGTGAAAATGCGACGATTCTCCATTACACCGTCAATGAATCCAAGTGCAAAGGGGATGAAATTATTCTCATCGATGCTGGGGCAGAATACAAAGGATATGCCGCAGATATTACACGTTCTTGGCCGATTGGTGGCAAATTTACAGAAGCACAAAAAGAAATCTATGAAATAGTTCTAGATGCGCAAGAACAAGCAATAGCTTCTTGCCGTGTTGGAAATCCTTACAACCAACCCCACGAAGTAGCTCGTTCTGTTCTTGCAGAAGGTTTGATTCGATTGGGTATCATCAATCAGAGTCTTGAAGAGGCGTTGAATCCCCAAACAGGTCAACTGAAAAATTGGTACATGCACAACACAGGTCACTGGCTTGGAATTGATGTGCATGATGTCGGTGTATACAAACCAGATGGCACACCTCGCTTGCTCGAAGCAGGTATGGTGCTAACCGTTGAACCAGGATTATATTTTGGCGCTTGGAGACCTGATGTGGATTGTCCTGAACGATACGCTAACATTGGCATCCGAATTGAAGATGATGTTCTCGTTACCGATGATGAACCTGATGTCTTGACCAAACGTTGTCGAAAAACAATTGATGATATCGAAGGAATCATTGGTTCACTGTAGAGATGGTCTTATGGATTGGTCAACAATCGTTGAAAAAATCATTACGTCAGATGAAATTTATCGCCTCACGAGCGAAGAATGCCTTACTTTGTATGATAATGCACCCCTTCATCAATTAATGGATGCTGCACATCATCGTCGGAAATTACATAATCCGAGCAATAAGGTGACATATCTTGTAGATCGTAATATCAACTACACCAATGTGTGTACGATAAATTGCCAATTCTGCTCATTTTATCGACCACCAGGCCATGACGAAACATACACTCAGACATATGATGAAATCCGAGAGAGGATTGTAGAACTGGAAGCGATTGGCGGTTCTCGAATACTGATGCAGGGTGGAGTTAATCCTGAACTGGACATCGACTGGTATATCGGTCTGATAAAGGAATTAAGAGCCCATCATCCCACGATTGATTTGGACTGCTTTTCACCAATAGAATTAGAAGGGATTGCTGAGGTTACAAAGAGCACAACTCTTGAGGTTCTTATCCGTTTCAAAGAAGCAGGCATGCATGGCTTGCCAGGCGGGGGTGCTGAAATGCTTGTTGAAACTGTACGAACGGATGTATCTCCAAAGAAAGGTCATCCCGATAATTGGTTGCGAGTTATGGAGGAGGCTCAAACACTAGATCTGACAACTAGCGCTACGAACGTTATTGGATTTGGGGAGACCAATTCCAATCGCATAGAGCATTTGCACAGAATCCGTCAACTACAAGAGAGAGTACAATCTCAGGGACATATAGGATTTACATCATTTATTGCTTGGCCTGTTCAACTTGAGACAAATACCTTCGGTAAAAGAAATAAGGGTTCAAATCGATTTGAACTTGGCGCTGGTGCTAGTGAATATCTTCGTCATGTGGCAATATCTCGTCTCTTCCTCGATAATGTCCCACACATACAGGCATCATGGCCTACAATGGGCATGGGAGTTGCTCAGATGGCATTGCTTGGAGGAGCAGACGATGCAGGATCTACGATGATGGAAGAAAATGTGGTATCTGCATCAGGTACTACCAAGTTCAGCGCATCTGAACAGGAATTACAAACATCAATCATTAGGTC
>JABGWN010000128.1 GCA_018645535.1 Methanobacteriota archaeon | reverse complement strand
GGCATGGAAAGAAGTCCGTAAAACCGGCGGTGCTGCTGGCGTAGGTCGTCAGATTGATGACCGTGAGCGTACACTTTAATCCAAAACCATTGCTTGCCCTCCTGACTTAGCGCAATGCCTTTGTAACCTTATTCAGAAGGCTTAGCATGCCTGAACAGAATCATAATGATGTTTCTGACCAGGAAGAGATATGGATGTCCATTCGTGCGATTCTATCTATTTTACGAGTGCTTATACTCATTTCAACGATTGTCGTTTCAGAATTCTTTGAGGACCACTACATCCTCGATTTGACCATTGCAATATGGTCACTTATCATTGGAATACCCTTGTTTTTCCTTATCTCATTGCTTATTCTTTGGGGCAATAAGGCCTTCATACCAGCCTCTACGAAAGAACAGATCGACACTGTCCTACGTCCAATTCTTAAGCGAACGTGATCAAAGGCCAGCCATGTCACCAGTTTGAATAATCCACTGACTGGAGTATACACCCTTGTGTTCAAGCAACTCATCATGCTTGCCGCGTTCAACCACTGCGCCGTCAACCATTGCAAGAATCTCATCGGCGTTACGAATTGTACTGAGGCGATGCGCAACAGCAATTGTCGCTCTTCCAGAACCTGTGCTGAGGAGATTCTCCTGAATACGACGTTCTGTTTCGGCATCCAATGCACTTGAAGCTTCATCGAGGATTAACAAGGATGGTTTCTTCAATAACGCACGAGCAAGAGATACTCTTGCCCGTTGCCCACCACTCAGTTTAGCACCTCTATCGCCAACCATTGTTTCCATTCCGTCTTCTAATTCTTCGACAAATTCAAGTGCACCCGCAAGTTGAAGCGCTGTACCTAATTCCTCCTCCGTCGCTTCTTGATTGTACCTTACGTTGTCTCGAATTGTTCCGTAGAAAAGGAATGGATCTTGACTAACAAATCCAATCGCATCACGGACGCTTTCGAGCGTGTAATTATTGATGTCATTTCCGTTGATTAAGACCTCTCCACTATCTGGGACATAATATCGCATGAGCAGTTTCAAGATGGTCGTTTTACCCGCACCAGTATGACCCATGACTCCAAGGAACTGGCCTCCCGCTACTGAGAACGAAATCCCGCTGAGAACCTTTGTTGATGTGTTTGGATATGTGAAATGAACGTCTTTAAATTCAATCGATTCAATTGGGCCAAGAAGGGCAGTAGCATCCTCTGCATCCACAATTGTTGGTTCCAAATCAATTGCTGCAAAGACTCGTCGAGCGGCTGCTTCTCCACGCTGTAATTGATTTACAAGAATTCCAAAAATGAACATTGGCATAGTCATACGTGTACTGATTAGGAGGAATGTCACTAGTTGGCCTGTTGTAATATCTCCTTCCTTGGCAAGCCATCCACCTGCTGTAACGAGAAGACCGAACGCAATACCAGCAACAACGTAAATCATTGGGACAAAACGATTACGATCTTTACTTGCCTCCATTGCTTGTTCTTTGTAAGAACCTGATTCTCGTTCAACACGTTGTGCTTCCCATGCTTCAGCGTTGTACGCTTGCACAACTGCGATACCTGAGATAAGATTCTCGAGAACTGCAGTGATGTCTCCTGTTGATTCACGTTGTTTCCTGTACTTGCGCTGTACGGTTGTGGAGAACCAGTAAACGATAGGGACAATCAAAATAATCGGCCCGAAGAGGACGATGGCGAGTTTCCATGACATAAACACAAGAATAAGGAATGCAGTTAGGAATGTTACAACAATCCGTATAATCGACGTAGAAGAATCCGATACAACATCCTCAAGTTGATTCACGTCGCTTGATAGAACAGACATAATCTGTCCTGTTTGCCTCATATCGTAATACGAAGCTTCCATTGCAATAAGGGACCGAGTCGCATCCATTCGTAAATCGTGTTGAATCTTGTAACCTAATGTCTGCCATGAATACTCAGAGATACCTTGGAAAATGGCAAGACAAAAGAAACCGAGGAAAATCAATACCCCATAACCTATCGCTGGATCTCCGCCAAACGAGGTCACGAAATCTTGTATGATTTGGGGTCCTGTGAGAAACCCACCAGTGAAATAGTCGACCGCTAAACCAATTGCCACAAATGGCATTAAATCGAAGAAACGGGCTGTTGCGTTACCAAGAACACCTGCCAAAACTCTGCGAGGATATCGTTTTGCATAGGGTACAACACGCCAAATCTGACGGCCAAGAACCTGCGATTTTTCATTAATCTCCGATGGTGCCATCGAATCTTGAGGTGCTCCGCTCCTTCCACGCATGGAGGGGGCTACAGCCCATTTCCTTTGAATCCTCGTAAATCGAAAATAGAATTGTATGCAAATCATTCATGAGTGACCGATGGTAAGATACCACCATGGCGGCTCAACGCATACGCGTTTCTTTCTTCCTCGTCTCGATTATGCTGGTTCAGTTAATGGCTCCATTAACCTCATCGAGTAGCACTCAGCCAGGAATTGTTATCGAGACAAATGCTGAACTCGATTTGCTCAACGAGTTGGGGATTCATCCAACAAAAGGTCACGCAGAAGGATGGTACAATGCTGAAGAGGGGATAGCAACGATCGACTTGTTGTATCGGGATGCAACAGTTACATCCGTAGAAGACTGGCATATTCGAACCCAAGAAAAAATACTCAGTGGATTTTACGTCCTTACCCACACCTATCCTGTCCCGACAGAGTGGGAAGGTGAACTAAAAGAGGCTGGAATTGATTGTTTCTCATACGTACCACAAAACGGATTCCATTGCGAATTAAACAGCCATTCAACCAAACAACTCGATGCTTTAGGTGTTGAAGGCTTGGTTAAAATCGACCCTACCGACAAAATACGAACAAGACTGGCTGAGGCATTCCTAGGGCATGATATAGGCCCCTCATCCTACTACTATCACGGAGAATACGTTCCAATTCATCTTGTACTGAGTGGAAATGAATTACCAGAAGGTATTTCTGAGAGAAATGACATTGAAGTAACATATCACGTTGGCCGTTTTGCTACTATGGATATCAAACAGTCATCTTCGGCATTATCGTGGCTTGCGAATCAAAACAAAATCGAATGGATTGAGGAAAAACCTTGGTTTGAATTTCAAAATGATGTCGCTGATGAAGTGATGAAAGCAGACCATTTATGGGATCAAAGCATCATGTCTGGTATCGATTCCTCTTGGAACAATCTAGACGGAACAGGAATTATCGTGACTGTTGCCGATTCAGGACTTGATAGTGGAGTTAATGATTCAACCATGCATGCTGACTTTTCTGATCATATTCTTGACATCGTTTCGTGGGGTATGTCAAGCTCTCAAGCAAGCAGTTGTGGAAGTGTTGCAGATGATGGCCCATCGGACATTGATGGCCACGGAACCCACGTTGCTGGTTCTGTTCTCGGCGATGGAACAAACTCATCTGGCACCATCAAAGGCTTAGCACCTGAAGCGCAATTGTATTTCCAAGCAATAGGGGCATGGTGTGCTAACAATCCAACCTCTCCAAGAGATTACAGATATTCGTTAAACGGGCTTCCTTCAAACCTTACAGAACTGTTCAAGCAAGGTGCAGACAATGGGTCAAGAGTCCACACAAATTCATGGGGAGGCGCAGTAAACGGAGCCTATACCGCTTCATCAATGCAAGCCGACATCTCAGCCCGCCAGTACTCAAACATGACAATTCTTTTCTCTGCAGGAAACAATGGGATTGATTCAAATTCAGATGGAGAAGTCGACCTTGATTCCCTCGGTGCACCTGCGAGTGCAAAGAATGTACTTACTGTCGGTGCAAGTGAAAACAATCGACCCACCCTAACGAGTACCTGGGGGACAACCAAATATTCCCCTCCTGTAAGCACAGATAGGCTCGCAGACAATATCAGTGGATTGGCAGCATTCTCAAGTAGAGGACCAACTGATGACAACCGTTTGAAACCAGATATTGTAGCTCCAGGCACCTTCATCCTCTCAGCGTTAACGAGATACAACACTCAGTCAGTCGGATGGATGCCCTATAACTCGTCATATGTGTATATGGGAGGGACAAGCATGTCAACTCCATTGACTGCAGGGGCGACCGCCTTACTGCTTGAACATTTGATCTACAACCTTGGCCATCAAGACCCCAGTTCCTCTTTAATCAAAGCCATCTTTGCAGTTAGTGCAACCGACATGGTTGGTCAGTATAACTCTGCAACAAACGGCGCTGGAGAATCAACCCCTAACGACCACGAAGGATGGGGAAGAGTCGACTTGAGAAACGCATTGAATACGACGTTTATCGAAAATGAAAGTGTTACAACTGGGGTTAATCGTGGATGGAGTTTCAACGTCCCCGCTTCTGCACCAGACCTAAACATAGCACTCTCATGGATTGATCCTGAAAGTACCCCTATAGCAGGCGTAAACCTCGTGAACGATCTCGATTTGGCCATTAAGGATCCATCGGGAACTTGGACTGAGCTCTCTAACAATGTTGATACTCTCCGAGGATTGAAGGTTGCAAACCCTGCTCAGGGTACTTGGGAAGTACACGTCAATGGGACGAGTGTACCTCGTGGCCCTCAGTTTTTCTCACTCGCTTTGAATCAGGAAACCACGTTGGTGAATCTCACAGAAGATGAAGACTTCGATGGAGTCATTGACGATGATGATGATTGTGTTAGCACATACGGCACCTCAACTGTTGATAGAGCAGGATGCCCAGACAGTGATGGTGATGGCTATTCAAACCCAGATGGCGTTTGGTTGGTTTCGAATGGTGCCGATGCGTTCCCATCAGAATCCACACAATGGGCTGACCAAGATTTCGACGGTTACGGTGACAATGGCTTAGGTTTCCAACCAGATGCATGTATCTCTATTCTTGGTAATTCAAGTCAAGATCGATTTGGTTGTCTAGATGACGACGGCGACGGATATTCCAACAACGACGGTCTATGGCTTGTATCCAACGGAGCTGACGCATGTAATTCAGTGAAGGCTTTCTCATCACGTGACAGAAATGGCTGTCCAGACGAGGATGCTGATGGCTCTTCCGATCCTGATCCAACCGGAATAAATGGTTCTGTTTGGACGATCGCAAACGGAGCTGATGCGTTCTTAGGTGATTCAACACAATGGTCAGACTCGGATGGAGACGGATATGGTGATGAACCAATGCCTGCAACTCAAGGAGATGCTTGCCCAGCGGATGTCGGAACCTCATTCGAAGATAGGTTTGGATGCCTTGATTCGGATAATGATGGATATTCTGATGGAGATCTGACTTGGACCAGCGCAGAAGGTGCTGATGCATTCCCATCCGAACCGAGCCAATGGGCTGACCAAGATGGTGATGGATACGGAGACAACTCAAGTGGAGCAAACGCTGATAATTGTCCAACAACCTTTGGAACTTCAACTGAGTTAGGAAATCTTGGCTGTTCTGACCTTGATAATGATGGCTTTGCTGATAGCGATGATGCATTCCCGAACGACATTACTCAATGGACAGACTCTGACGGTGATGGATTTGGAGATGAACCAACTGGGACCAATCCAGACCAGTGTCCGACTGTTTCAGGAACTTCTGTAACCGACCGATTCGGATGTCCAGATTCGGACAACGACGGTACTTCTGATGAGGATTTGTTAGGTACGAGTGGTCCAATATGGACCATTGCTGACGGTGCGGATATTCTTCCAAACGATGCTTCACAACAAGCAGATACCGACCTTGATGGCTTCGGAGACAACCCTACTGGCACAAATGGAGATAGTTGTCCTGCAGTTGCAGGAACGTCCACAACCGATAGAAATGGTTGCCTTGATACTGATGGTGACGGTTATTCTGATGCTGATGGCACATGGAATGTCGCCCAGGGAGCCGATGCATTCCCAACTGATTCAACTCAGTGGGCTGATTCTGATAACGATGGATTTGGAGATAACCTAACGGGTTCAAATCCAGATGACTGCCCTACGCAGGGCGGAAATTCAACCGTTGACCGAATTGGCTGTCCGGACCAAGATGGAGATGGAATCTCTGATGCGGATGGACTTTGGAATGTCTCTCAAGGCGCAGATGCTTTCCGTTATGATAAGACTCAATCAGCGGACCAAGATGGTGATGGATTCGGAGACAATGCCTCTGGAAATCTTCCTGACGCTTGCCCAACTGAATTTGGAGATTCATGGCAAAACAATACCTTCGGATGCTTAGATACAGACCAAGATGGCTGGGCTGATAGTCAAGACAAACAACCAGATGACCCGACCCAATGGTCTGACGTTGACGGTGATGGGTTCGGAGATAATCTCGGAGGAACCACTCCAGATGCCTGTCCTGGAACCTTCGGAAATTCAACTGAAGGGAATCGATACGGTTGTGTTGATTCTGATGGTGATGGGTGGGATGATCTAATCGATGAGTTACCTGCTCTCAAATACCAGTGGCTCGATCAAGACGCAGATGGATTCGGTGATAATGCAACAGGGCCTCAACCCGATGCTTGCCCCGGTATACCAGGTACATCAACCGTCGACCGCTATGGTTGCGTTGACGCAGACGGTGATGGAATCTCCGATGAGAATGATGCATTTCCAACTGATCCTGGTCGATCCTCAGATGTTGATGGCGATGGTTATGATGACCTTGAAGATGGTTGCATGTTGATTGCTGGAAATTCCACGTTCGATCGTTTTGGTTGCCTCGATTCTGATGGCGATGGTTACTCGGACAGCGATGCTTTGTGGAATATGTCAAGCGGTTCAGATGCATTCCCATT
>JABGWN010000127.1 GCA_018645535.1 Methanobacteriota archaeon | reverse complement strand
TCTCCACTTTCGAAGGATGCATCAGATGAAACTGTGAATGCTAGATCTCGCAAGTTATCCTTAGCGATGGTTGTAACACCATTCATTGGCGCAACTGTCCAGCCATCAGGTAGGTTGTCAAGAACTTCATAGGTAAACGAATCGTCACCATTTCCATTGTTGTTAATGGTCAATCCTGCAGTAGTTGAACCAGCAGGTGATACACCGACCGTTTCTGTAACTTCAGTTGTGTTGAATTCAAAGTATTGAGGAACTGCAACATTGAGTGAAACTTCAGTCATATCACCTGTATCTGCCATGAAGCGGACATTCAAACTGTGTCCATTCTCAAGATGCCATGCGTCTTCAACTGATGGAAGACTAATTCGTGCAAGAACAGTTCCATTCATTGTTGCATTTGCATCTTCATCACCAATACCGAGTGCAAGGTCGATGGAATCAACCCAGCCACTGCCATTGTAGAATTCAAGACTCCAATCTGCTTGGTCTGGAGATACTGTCACTGAACCGGACACTGCGAAAGTATCCATAATTTCAGTTCCTTCGTATGTAGCTAAGACTTCAAATTCAATGCTTGAGTAATTTGCATCGTCATTGGTCATGATTGTAGCAATCATATCTCTGTTTTCATTTGTGAGGCCTGTAACATTTACAACATTGTCGACACCAAGGGTAAGATCACTGTTGGTCTTTCTGTTGTATGAAAGCATAAGAGATGTACGACCTTCATCACCGTTATCGATTGAGATTCCGGAGGTGTAATTCATAGTCAAGTCTCTTTGGACGGTTGTGAATTCAGAAGAGAACGAAGCAGAGCCTGATGGGAGAAGTACTTCCAGTGTACCATCAGAGCTGAGTGGTAAGTTCCATACCTGTCCTTCACCGAGATCAACTTCAACTTCCACAACAGTATCAACTGGTGAAGACGGGTTTTCTGTACCAGCATTGAATGGTTGTAGATTGAACGAAGTGAATTGAGTGTTAATGTCAATCCAGCCACCCTTGCTCATAACGAGGTCAATTGTGCCTCCATCTTGAACTGCAGCCTCGAGGATACCAACAGCAATTCCACCACCATTGAATGGAGCTGCTGTTTCAGAGACAACAACGACCCATTTACCCGGTTCAACAGATTGGGTGAAGGTAAGTTCATCATCAGCATAGGTTCCTATGATACTGACCATCTCGGCTTGGTTCTCTGCAGTTCCGTAAAGAACAATACTTGCACCATCGAGACGGGATGAGTCGAGAATATCTGTGATACTTCCAGTGATTGTTACTTGAGCAGCAGCCATTTCAATATCTTGTGAAAGTGGTTCGCCTTCAACTACATAGAATCCTGAATTGTTGTCATCATAGCTTACAACACCGAATCCATCCTTAGCAATTGATACTGTGTAATTCTCAAGGATAGGTACGTAAAGACTCCAAACGCCGTTTTCATTGGTTTGGATGATTGTATCGATACTTCCGCCTTGGATGGTTACTGTCGCACCTTCAACACCTTCGTTTGAATCGCCAATGTCATCTTCATCTACATCCCAGAAAGCCTTACCACCGATTTCAACTTCAAGATCGGCATATACCATTTCAAGACTGGTGTTCTCTGTAAAGGTTTGAGGAGCACTCGATGTATCGAGAGTCCATACACGCTGTGCTGCTGTCTCGTTCATGAAGAGGCTCCATGTACCAGGCATAAGCAATTGTGTCGCATTACCATCAGCATCAGTTGGGTTCATTGTAATGTTTCCATATCCATCATGGCTAACCAAAATTACCTTCTTTCCAGAAAGGGTTTGGTTTGTACCGGATTCGATGAGTGTTAGTGTAACCTCAACAGTTTCAACCATGCTTAATTCAAGATTAATTCGCTGTGAGTCGTCTGCACCAACGGTGATTGGCATTCGCAAAGATTCCATGACTCCATCGCCATTGAGCATTGGTGCTGCAACGATGACATAGTCGCCAGTAGGGACATATTCTGCAAATGTTCCGTTAACATCGACATTTAATGGGACGTATCCTGTTCCGTCAGCAGATGCAAGAAGAATGTTCTCGACCATTGCCGAACCATTCATCCATGAAATTGCACCTGTAACTCTCCATTCATCAACGATTGGAACAAGGATGGCTTCTTCAGGGCCAGTCAGTCCAATAGCGATAACATCCAGAACTCCATTGAGTTTCAAACTTGCATCGGATGCATTTTCATCTGCTGCATCTAGATCATTGGTCTGTATCGCATAGATACCA
Source organism: Methanobacteriota archaeon (assembly GCA_018645535.1). Taxonomy (GTDB): domain Archaea; phylum Thermoplasmatota; class Poseidoniia; order Poseidoniales; family Poseidoniaceae; genus MGIIa-L2. Next base: position 4,317 of record JABGWN010000127.1, on the reverse strand, counting down.
GGGCTGAGAACTGCCTCAACGATACCATCTTCTGTATAATCGGTGGAGGTTAAGTTAACTTGTACACCGATTTGAGAGACTGGGATGAGTTGAATATCTGGACGAATCGCAGTACCGTTCTCGAATACACTGTCGCCAAGATCTGTAAAGACATTGAGTACAACAGTGCTGTTGCTCGGATTGGTGACTAATTCAACAGGTTGAGGGTTCATTCCATCTGCAACAATTACTGCATAGTCAGAAATTGTGCTTGCGTTGTATGCAGCATCGGAGATGGTAAAGGACCATGTTCCATTCAACAATTGTGTTTGGAACACTCCAGAGGCATCAGTCAGAGTTTTCCAGACGACTCCATCTTCTGAAGTGGCATGAATCTCTACAGGCTCGTATTGAGGAATATCCTGATTCCATGGAGTTGCATTATCGAAGAGATAAACACTTCCAAAAACATCAACTGTCGGCGCCAAGATCATAGCATCCAATGGAGCCATTTCCTCAACAACTGTTACAAGGCCGCCCGCAGAGTATGCAGAGACTGAGCTTGCAGCGTTAATGTTGAATGTCAATCCAGCAGGAAGGCGTTGACTAAATTCACCAAATTGGTCTGTTACGGTGATGAATTCAAGGTTGTTTCCATGGAAACGAACAGGCACTGAACTTGCGTTCTCGTACAATTTCTGTTCATCTGGAAGAGCAAGCCATTCCTCGTAATTGAATCCAGCCGAGTTTGGAGCATCGATTGAACCGTTAACCCAAACAGAGGTGGAATATGTCAAATCAAGCGTGAGATCTGTGTCGAGGATAGTGAACTCTTCGATAAGGATGTAATCTTCATCAGTACTATCACTTACTTCCCATTCACCAACCGGCAGCTCAATCTCAATTACACCGTTCTCGTCAGAAACCACGCTAAGAGGTAACAAGCCAAGAGGGTCAGTGAAATTCACAATACGATTCGTGACATCAAATCCGACAGGTCCATTGAGAGTGATCTCAACGTCATACATCTGAGGGACACCGAGGTCAAAGGTGATGTTCGTTGGTTCGTCAAAGACTTGAATCGTTTGATTCATTTCGTAGAACCCGTCATCGTCTAAGTCGACTCTAAGATAATACAATCCGGAGGTGATTGGGCCATGAGATACATTTCCATCTTCGCCAGATGTAAGAGGAATCATGAATTCCTCCCCTAGTTCTACATCAATTAATTCAAGGTCTTGGAACGCAAGAACCTCTCCATCCATTGAGGAGAGAATGTCTGAAATTTGAGAGGCAGGTACAGTCATGGCAAGATCATATGTTGGTTCAAGACCAACTGTAACAGGATCTGGTAGAAGCACCTCGCGTCCATTTGGCATAACGGCAAGCATATTGTACACACCTGGCAAAATACCAGTCATGTAGAATGAACCTGGGCTAACGATGTCTCCACTGAAGAAACCAGGACCAATGAATAGACCTGTTCCGTTGAGTGTACCTATACCTTCGAACGCACCTGTACCTTCGAATGTTTCACCAACGAGTTCCTTCTTGAGACTACTTACGCCTTCTGAAGTCAATCGTCCGTTCGCTTCGACTTCTCCATCAAGGAGATAAGTTGAGAATTCTGTACCAGTTGACAGGACACACAGTGACGCATTTGCAGGCATGGTTTCATTTTCACCACAAGGCAAAGAGGCATTGTCATGAGATAGCCATGAAGCTTCTAGGGTTCCTATACCAACCCAAGTTCCGTTTCCAGAGTAAACACGGTTGTCTCCGATTTCACGAGTAAAGTTACCCGTAAAGTTGTAGGCAAGTGCGACACCATCGCTTGTGAAGGTACCAACATCGGAGAAGGTTACTTCACCAGTTCCTTGAAGGATTCGTGATTCCTCACTATCGAAAGAACCGTTGGTTGTTGTCAATGTGTAGTTCTCAGTCATGGACCAAATATTACGTAGAATGAAATCGGTCTCTACAAGAGGTTCTCCAGCGAAATCACCGAATCCAGTCCATTCAACTGCACCCGAAACACCACTGCCTTCGACTTCAATATTCATTTCTTGAGTTACGTCTTCCTTACGATCTGCTTGTTCACCAGTAACGTTGAGGGTTGATTCACCAAGCCAAGTCATGTTTGCGACTTGTCCAAGAATCGAGGTAATAGCGTAGACTTCACGGTCTGAGTTTACATCTGTCAGTAAATCGACTAATCCGCTTTGATGCTCGCCACTTTGGATTGTTTGAATTGCTTCTGTATCGTCATAGATACCAGCAAATGCACTTACTCTGATTCGACCAGCAGGTGCAGTGAAACTCCAATCTCCATTTTCATCAGCATCAGTGAAACCGATTGGAATCCAATACGTATCATCATCACCATCGATTGCATCCTCTCCAGAGAATGCATCACGCTCGATTAGAATTCGAGTATTTGGCAAACCAATTTCCTCATCTTCCATGTAGACGGTTCCTTTAATTTCAGCACCTGAATAGTACTTCATTATCTTGACATCAGCATTGGCATTAATGTCAACTCCAGTTTGCGCCTGATTTAAGAAGATAGATGTCTCGTTAGGACTGTACCAGTTCGCAATGACAAAGTGATTCATCATTGCACCAGGAAGTGGATATGCCTGTTGTAGGAAATTCGTTCCACGATCACTGGACAGTAGCTGTTGCTTCGGTTGTGGATTAGTAGAACCAGCATCTGCACCGAGAGTCGATGCACCGTAACCAACGTAGGAACGGGCAAGCATAGTATCGAAGAATTCAGGGAGATGATCTACTCGGATATCGTCGACTTGAAGTGGATCGATGTTCGCTCCAGACTGTTGGTCGAGTACGTCCTTCAGCATTGCAGCATCAACTTCTTCTCGAGATAGTTCTCGAACGACATCATCGCCACGTACAGTCTCATAGACTTCATTTGTGAATGTGTTGAAATCTTGTCCAGATAGAATTGTCGGAGCACCGAAAATACCGAGCGGTCGTGCACCGTTGTATCCAGCATCAGCGTTATACCGGCCGGCACGTGGGTACAGTTTGTCGTCAACAGCGAAATATCGAATCTCGTGGTTACGAGTGATTGTTTCTCCAGGAGCACCTTCGTAATCTTGAACTTCGTATCCGTCCATGTTGATGATGTCATTGTAAAGGTCAATGATTTGATCTTCAGACAATGCATTTGTTAACAACTGAACAGTCAAAGCGATGTGAGAGTTAGCACGGTGAATACCAGTCGATACAGATGTATACTCCTCTACAAGGTCAGCGGTGTACCAGTACTCTCCAAAGGTATAGTGAGATACTGAATTAACGATTTCTTCGCTTACATCTGCATTGTTACTGAATGTGCTGTTTGCAGCTTGTTCGCTGTTGAAGTCTCCGTTGAGGCAGTTGTCGCTAAAGGTACTGTCACAAGATATGATGTCACCACCAGACCAAACACGATAGTGTAGACCAAGTGTTTCGTCAGGTATTCCATCCGAATCCAGTGAGAAACCTCGTGCCATGTAGGTGTCGCCCTTACTCTTGAAGACTTCATATGAGTGATCTGCGACAACATCAGCCATTTGGTCGATGTCAAGTCCATCTTGTATCAAGATAAGATTTAGTTCATCTATTTGAGCAGGATTGAGGTGTGATGAAAGAATAGATTCAAATCCTGAAGTGAATGAACGGTCCTCAACACCTTTTTGATTGACACTGTAGCTAATATCTCCAACTGCAAGGTGTTGGATAAACATAGCAACCAAATCAGTTTGGCTTCGAGCAAGAAGCATATTACCTGATGCTGGAATACCACTTTGGAAATTGTCCGAAACGGAAGGATGTTCTCCTGTGTTTAGGGCTTGGAAACCATAATCCCACCACGAGACAAACGCAGGCCTGTCTGAGTAGGACTCATTTGTATCCTGTTCAGACAGCCAATCGAAAGCATCATTCCAATATTGGCCATTGAATCCGCTTCCAAAAGACCCCATGTATGAACGACCACCAAAAGCTTCGTAGTCTCGGCTATCAAGAAGAGAGACTCCAAGATCATCCCAACGCATAATGTCAGGTATAGCGTTATAGAAATCTTCGTCAATATCACCTTCAGCAGGAGAGTTGCTTGGGATAGCTGAATCCAACCCATAGGTCAGTTGTTGACCTGTGAGCATAATCAAGACGAGGAGAACTGCAGAGAACGAAGGGGTTCTCCAAACAGCCTTTCTGGCTCCTGCAATACGATCTGAAGGTGTGCGTATTCCCGCTCGACGCCAAGTTCGAACAAGTCCGTCCCAATTTGACCACTTCCACAATCCAACAATTCCCGCAGCGCCCATGATG
>JABGWN010000126.1 GCA_018645535.1 Methanobacteriota archaeon | reverse complement strand
TGCAACCTCTGTCTTTGGTTTTCCTGCAAAGGTCTTGAGCCACATTCTTGACATATAGAAACCAGTCATTGCTGCACCAAGAAGAACACAGAAAGCAGGAAGGAAGAATCGTGGATCTTCGAGAGCAACTCTCCAAGCGTTGGCGATGATGCCTTCTTTGGACCAGAACCCACCAATCAGTGGTAAGCCCATAATTGAAGCAGAACCTACAAGCATTGCTGTGGCTGTAATTGGCATCTTGGATGCAAGACCGCCCATGTTGGACATCGATTGAGCATCAAACTCATCGTGATGGTCGTCACCGTGGTCGTCACCGTGGTCATCGTGATCATCATGGTGATGGACGTCGTGATGTGCATGATGCATTTCGTGAATGACTGAACCACTTGCCATGAACAGCATTCCTTTTGCCATTGCGTGGTTGAAGAGATGGAACAGAGCTGCTCCAAAGGCGACGATTGCATACTTTTCCATTCCTGGTGTGTTGGCAAGCCATAACGCTGCACCGAGTCCAGTGAAAATGTATGCAAGTTGACTCATCGTAGAATACGCGAGGACTTTCTTCAAATCGTCCTGAACAAAGGCAATTGCTGCAGCCATAACGGCAGTAATACCACCGATTGCTGCGATAATGAATGCAAGATCAACCAGTTCTCCGGCCATTGCAGGAGCCCCGAAGAACGGGAACATTCGAGCAACGAGATACAATCCTGCGTTGACCATTGTTGCAGCGTGAATAAGAGCAGAAACTGGTGTTGGCCCTTCCATAGCGTCTGGAAGCCAAACGTGGAGTGGGAATTGAGCAGATTTACCGACTGCACCAATGAACATCATTCCAAGCGCCATTTGTAATTCGCCTGCATCAACTGCTGCAATGTTATCGGGATTGAAAACAACTGAGTAGTCGAGGGAACCAAACATATTCCAGAGCATAACCAATCCAATGACGAGGAAAACGTCACCAACACGGGTTGTTAGGAACGCTTTCTTGGCTGCATATGCTGCACTTGGGCGTTCGTAATAGAATCCAATGAGGAGATAGGAACAGAGACCCATCAATTCCCAGAAGATGAACAGCCACAGGAATGAATCTGCAAGAACCATTCCGAGCATACCTGAACAGAAGAGAACGAATTCAGCATAGAAACGATGGTTTCTGTTATCGTTTACTGGATCTGTATTCATGTATCCAATACTGAAGATGTTGATGAGCATACAGAGAAATGATGCGACAAACAGAAGCATAACCGTAACGTGATCAATGTAAATTCCAACGCCGAAGACTTTCTCTTCGATGGTCATTCCATCTGCTCCAATCCAGCCGAAGTTGAGCCAATCTCCGATGTAGTATGAGCCCGTTCCACTTCCAATAAATTCGACAATAAGAATCAATGAAAGGACGAAACTTGCGACCATAATTGGTAAAGCGATGAGTCCACCTTCTTTTGCGGACTTTACCCAGGTCTCGTTTCCATTGAACAAGCGTCCAAGGAAGAGGATGACTGGGAATGCAAGCATCGGTAAAAGTACGATGAAGATTGCATATTCCGTGAAGGAAGAAGTGATTTCTGGTATATCTGTTGTTGTTCCCATAAGATCACCTCAGTGCTTCAATAGATTGACATCGTCAAGAGAGATGGATTCGTGTTGACCATACATTGCAAGGAAGATTGCAAGACCAATTGCAACCTCTGAGGCTGCAATAGCGATGGCGAAGATGGCATAAACCCATCCTGTAGCATCTCCGTGTTGAATGGCCGCTGCAACGAATTGCAGATTGGCTGCGTTTAGTATCAATTCAAGGCACATCAGAACAACGATGGCGTTCTTGCGAGTAAAAGCGCCCCATAGTCCGATTGTGAACAACAAAGCGGAAAGTACGCTTACCCATGCTGGATCAATCATACGTCTTCACCTCTCTGTTCCCATTCAAGATTTTCACGACGTTCATCACGAACGAGGTAAGCAGCACCCATCATGGCCATTGCCATGAGAATACCGAGAATCAAGAGAGGAAGCGCCCAGTCATCGAGCATTGTGTTGGCAAGATCGTTTGTCGTAATCTCTTCAGAGGAATCATTATCCCAAACTGTGGACGTTCCCAGAACAGATATCATTGCACCTGCCAGAAGAATCAGTCCAACTCGAGTTAGTGTTGACATTAATCTCATTCGAAATCCTCCTCCTGAATTTGGCGGCGAGTCAGCATAATACCAAACAGAACCACCAATCCTACACTCGCTAGATAGACAAGAATCTGAATCGCTGCAAGGAATTCAGCACCCATGAGGATGAAGATTCCAGAAACTGCCATGAAACAGAAAATCAGTGAAAGCATTGAGTGTGCGACGCGCTGAGCATAGATGAGCCCCAATGCACCGAGGATGGTAATCGTTGCAAAAATAAAGAAAATTACAGTCTCGGTTGCTGAGGCGACATCCATTTCAGGCATCCCCCTTATCGAGCAGGAGCTTGGCTTGATTGGTCCATTCGTCACGCTTGACACGACCAGGGAAGAATTCGATAGCTTCGTTGACTTGTTCTTCCAACTCGCTAGTCATTTTACTGACTTGTGAGAAAGTGTAGATGCCGAGAGCGTTTAACTTCTCTTCGATAAACGGTCCGATGCCCTTTATGGTTTGAAGGTCATCTTTCTCATCAGCGCTAGCTGTTCCGAGAGTAGCGAAATCGATGCTTTTGGAACGTTCTTTGATTCGTTGCAAATCGGCTGCTTTCTTTTCCTCTTTACTCACGGGCTTGTCATCTTCAACCACAGCCTTCACTTCAGCCTTCACTTCAGCTTTCACTTCGGTCTTCACTTTGACCACAACTTCGGTTTCTGCAGACTTGGCGGCCTTAGCAGCCTTCTTTGCACGCTTATCTCGTTCCTTTGTAGCGCGCTTTGCAAGTTCTCCGTCAACAGCTTCTTGGTGAACGGAAGGAAGAACACGAGTTCTGCTCGCATCGAACCAGAGGTCTTGTCGAGAGAATCCTGACATACCATCATATTCATTGGTCATGAAGAAGGATGTGAATCCACAAGCTTCCATGCAAAGACCACAGAACATACATCGTCCAATGTCAATACGGCCTGATACGATTTGATTGTCAGCAGTACGCAGTTCAGATTGTTCGATCATTTCTTCTTGGCCAGAGTCATTCCAACGTACAGTCGCAGTACCACCACTCAAGTCCAAGACTTGTCCAAAGCGCCATTCTGCAGGAGGTGCAGCGTGAGCAGTGATGAGATCGAATGTTTCCAATTCTTCCTCAACTTCTTCACGGAACTTAGCAGCATAGCCACCAACTTCCAATTCAACACCATAT
>JABGWN010000125.1 GCA_018645535.1 Methanobacteriota archaeon | reverse complement strand
CTTGTACCAGATTCAGTCATTATTGATTTAATTCGAGATCGCCTACATGATGACGACGCAAAAAACGGAGTTATGTTTGATGGTTTTCCACGGACTGTACCACAGGCTGAAGCATTATCTGAGATCGTTGAAGTTTCTGCAGTATTAGCAATCGATGTTCCAGACGAACGCATTGTTGAACGAATCTGTGGCAGGTACAGTTGCGGCACGTGTGGAACTGTTTACCACGATACATTCAATCCAATCCAAAATGGTATTTGCGGATGTGGGTCATTCACTGAGAAGAGAAGAGCAGATGATGTAGAAGAAACAGTTCTTGCTCGATTGGAAGCATACCATACACAAACCTCTCCACTTGCAGACTTCTATCGTGCTGCAGGAATTTTCCACCAAGTAGATGGCGATCGAGATATCGATGTTATTACAACAGATTTACTCGCAGTTCTAGGATGAGTGTTTAGAATGGGAAGACGCAGTAGACTCAATCGTGATAAGCGAAAGGGTCATGCAATTTGGTCTCAAACCCAACTGCTTAGTTTGCTCAAAAACCCTTCACAATTCACTCCTGAACAACGATCCAGATTTGCCCTCCATCTTGTAAAAGTCTCTCGCAGACATCGAATTAGACTCCCTTCGGAAGTACGGGAAATCATGTGCCGTACCTGTAATACCTTGCTTCGTTATGGTGAGAATGCAACCATCAGATTCAGGAATGGTCATAAAATACAAACGTGTCATTCTTGTACTTCAGTTCGTCGAATACCATATCGGCAACATTCACAGAAGGTGAAAGCATGAGTGTTCCTAATCATATCATCCGTCAAGCAAAAGATACCTCTCTTCCAATTACAATGCGTATTGGTAAATCTGGATTGACTGATTCTGTCGTCGTTGAATTAGAAGGCCAGTTATCATCTCGGTCGTTGGTTAAAGTGAAAGTTAATCGGGGCCTATATCCTCGTGATGAACTCAAAACAGTTTGGAATATTATGGCTGAAAAAACGAACAGTTCTGTCGTATTTGCTCGAGGAAATGTCGCTGTATTTTGGCGTAATTGATTTATGCACTAACCCAATCCTCAAGAGGGGATTATCGTTGCGATAACCCATGGGCGGAAACATATTGTTCTCTAAGAGGCATCCTGCACAACTTATTGCACTTATTTCACTCTTGTTCGTTGGCACAATGCAATTCATACGTTCAAGTCATGCTGCTGGCGGTGGAGATGGCATTGACCTCACCGTCACAATTCGGGACGGATTCGAAAATCAAGCAGTCTATGTTGGCCTAGGAATTCTCCTCTTCGTGTATGCCCTCATCATTACTGAAGTCGTTCATCGAACATTAGCCGCAACACTTGGTGGCCTCCTTGCAGTCATTGCTTTGAATCACTATTCAGTCGAAGAAGCACTCAGCCTCAAAGCCGTTACTACAATGATCGACTGGGAAACCATCGGATTGCTTTTGGGTATGATGGTTATGGTGGGAATCATTTCTCACACGGGTGTGTTTGAATGGTTTGCTGTTCAAGCATACAAGAAAAGTGGAGGCGAAATATGGACGCTCGTTGTAATCTTGTGTTCCGTCACTGCAGTACTTTCAGCATTTTTGGACAATGTTACAACGATGCTTCTTCTAACTCCAGTTACAATCAAAATAGCACAAGTACTGGACTTGAAACCGATACCAATTCTAATTTCAGAGGTATTGTTTTCGAACATTGGTGGTGCAGCAACTATGATTGGCGATCCACCAAACATCATGATTGGTTCAGCAATGTCTCCTGATGCCATCAGCGGGAATAAGGATCCAAATATTGCAAATTTAGCCAGTGATGGGGTCACATTCAATGATTTCATTACTGAAATGGCTCCGGGAATTCTTATGACAATCGTCCCTTCATTTATGTTGATTCGATGGCTCTACAAAGACGAGTTTAGTGGCCGAAGAGACCGTGATATCACAGAACTTGAACGCCAATATGCCATAAAAGACATGAAGGGATTGAAGGTAAGTGGTGCAATTTTAACGCTTGTAATCCTTGGATTCTTCCTCCATCCAGTTATTCATCTCGCTGTCTCTTGGGTTGCTCTTTCTGGTGCGTTAGTCATGCTTTTGGCTACGAACCGTCACGAACTTGAAGAACCACTTGAACACGTCGAATGGACAACCCTTCTTTTCTTTGCAGGTCTATTCGTATTGGTACATTCGCTCCAATACATGGGAGTTATCGATTACATAGGAGAATATGTCGAGAAAGCGATCAAGGTCTTCCCAGATGATTACCGTTTAGCGGCCGCAATTCTCATCATCCTTTGGGTATCAGCTATTGCCTCTGCATTCATCGATAATATACCCTACACGGCGACGATGATTCCGATCGTATTGTCACTCGCTTTTGAACTAAATCTGCCCTTAAATCCTTTGATTTGGGCACTTGCATTCGGAGCTTGTCTTGGAGGGAACGGGACTCTAATTGGAGCATCAGCGAATGTAGTTACGGCGGGAATGTCTGAAGAAGCAGGTTATCCAATTTCTTTCAATGAATTTTTCAGAGCAGGTTTCCCAGTCATGCTCCTCTCGACCTTTATCGTATCATTCTACATGATTCTAGTTTACGTGGTAGGTGGCGAAGACGGTGCATTGACTTGGAAGATTGTCCTTGTTGGCATCTCCTTGTTGGGTATTATTGCTCAATATTCTCGTGGACGGGCAAAGGGGAAATCTCCTGCTGAAGCTCTTGTCGATGATGACTTTGATGAAATCGTAACGAGCATCAAATCTGCTGTTGGTAAGGCAGTCTCGAAAGGCAACGATAGCGAAGAATGAGCGCAAACAGGCGTTGGGTTGAAGAACATGGACTCTGAGGGCCCATTGGGTCATCATGAACGAATGTGCAGTCTGTGGAATCCTATACCTTGCAGGACCATCATGTCCAGCTTGTGGTTCACAACTCCGGGCTCAAGACCAATCGTTTTCGGATTCAGACGCAGCATTGCCGACTGAAGTTCCTGGGTTGGATGATGCTGCTCAGGCATGGTACGATCTGGAAGGAATTGAGGCGCCAGTAGAACAGGAAGAAGAAGCAGCGTCTTCCCTTCCATTTGGATTCGGGGGAGAGTCTCAAACAAACATCTCACGATTACCATTTGGAATTGGTAGCCATCCAGAGGGTATACCCTTTGAACTATCAAACCAAGATTCTGGTCAAGAGGAAGAAGAAGTTGTTCAACATGTTGAGCCAGTTATTGAACCTACGAATTTAGAGCCTGTGGCGGCCTTAGAGACAGAACAGCATGATTCTCCTGTGGTATCCACTAGCGTTGAAATTGAACCTGTACTGGAACCTGTAGAAGCTCCAGATTTACCTTTGATTGAGGAGCCTTTAGTTCCAGTTCCAGGTCCAATTCGCCTTACTGCTATTCCATTTGTGGAACCCACAGTTGACACATCTGATTTACCGAATGAATGGTCAATTGAATCATTTGGTGGCAGCGATCAGATATTCACTGCAGAAGAAGATGTCATTGAAGTTGTATTTTCCGATTTGGAAGATACCGTTGTACATGTTGAGCATGATGGTGAGAATTATCCTCAGATGGAAAAGGACTCTGTCTACTCTGAAAAATCACTCCAACCCTTCGATTTACATCCTGCTCAGGCACTTATGGTGGATGTTGGTACAGATTCAGCATCCAGAGCCCTTTTAGAATCTGGATTCACATCTATTGGACAAGGTGATTGGAGGTCTGCTGCACGCTCATTCCAACAAATTGTAGCACGATTTCCTCAAGATTCAGGTGCAATGAATAACTACGGCATAGCACTCTTACAAGTTGCATCAGTTATGCAGCATTCAAATGATCCAATCGAGGTCTCTAATTCAGCAACTCAATTTGAAGCCGCAATCTTATCCCTTCGAGAAGCTGTCCGAACAAATTCTTCTCAACCCGAATCAATTTACAATTTAAGCCAAGCACTTCTGTTAAGCGGTCGTGAAGAAAAGGCTCTGGCGTTACTTGATATGGCTGGAAATGAAAGCCAGAGGGAATCTAATTTTACGAATCTTAGAGCCGCAATTTTAGCACAACTTGGAAGGTACGATGAAGCAAAAAGACTCCTCGTACCTCTTCAAGCCGATAAATTGGCTTCAGGGAACCTACTGAAATTACCTGCTTTGTAAGGTTTATTCAGTGAATAAAGAAGACATGTGCAGCCGATTACCTATCCGATTTGTTCATATAGTCGTGGTAGGTCGGAAGGCTGCTTAGCACCTCAGCAATTGCTGTTGGGGGAAGTGGCTGAGGAGGACCATCCCTCGGAGAGGTGGTCTTCTGCGGAAGCCGAATTGGCATGAATTAGATACCGAAGGGTTACTCGCATGGTGTGGAATACATACATGTGATGCTACAACCCAACTGGGGGATCGCTCGGCTCGAGTGCCGATGAAGGTCGTGACAAGCTGCGATAAGCTGCGGGGAGACGCAAGAATGTCTTGGATCCGCAGATGGCTGAATGGGACTTCCTGTATCTTCGGATACAATCGCAAATGCGATAGGGAACCCCCCGAATTGAAGCATCTTAGTAGGGGGAGGAAATGAAATCAACAGAGATTCCGTGAGTAGTGGCGAATGAAAACGGAATAGGACAAGCCGAATCCCGACTCGAAAGTGAGGGAGATGTGGTTTGCAGTCTATCATCTAAGTCAGAGAAGGTGAAGTTGCCTGGAACGGCACAGCCAAAGAGGGTGAAAGTCCCGTAACCATACCTGATATGATCACGTGACTGTAAAAGAGTAGCGTGCGCTGGAAATCGCGCGTGAATGTGGGAGGCAGAAACTTCCAATCCTAAATACAACTCGAGACCGATAGTTTACAAGTAACGTGAGTGAAAGCTGAAAAGTATCCTTGGCGGGATGTGAAAAGATCGTGAAACCAGTTGGGTACAGGCTGACAAGGCGTGAAAGCGATGATATGAGCAGCGTCTTGTCGTGCGTTTAGAAAAATGCCCCAGGGAGTTTTGATCATTGGCGAGGTTAAGCGGTTGAACCGCGTAGCCGAAGGGAAACCGACAAGTCCGCAGCAGTTTACTGTGAGGGACGAAGTGTGCTCGCTTGGAGTCAATGGTGGAAGACCTGAAGCCCGTCGATCTATGCCTGGCCAGATTGAAGCCCGATGAAAGTTGGGTGGAGGATCGCACCGTTGCTGATCTGCAAATCGCTCGGACGAGCTGGGTATAGGGGTGAAAGTCCAATCGAGATGGGCAATAGCAGGTTCCGCGTGAAACTACTCGTAGGTAGACGTTAGTGGAGATTGATTACGCTGTAGAGCACTGATTGGGTATTTAGGGGGAGCGATCCCTCGGTACGCTGTCAAACTCCGAAGTTGTAATCGTCGTAGAAGCGAGGAGTGAGCCACGGTG
>JABGWN010000124.1 GCA_018645535.1 Methanobacteriota archaeon | reverse complement strand
TGTGAACATCTGATTACAATCAACCAACCCAATGAACAGGAACTCATTCAACCGATGGAGTGTACTCAAATCGATGGTGGTTGCGGCATGAACAGCAGGCAAACACGATTCGAATTGCTCCATGACCGATCCGTTCTCATCAACTCCCAATTTATCGAACTTCAGGAACTTCCTGAACAAGTTCGAGGTGGCGCCCAGCCAGAGCGACTAAGGTGCATTGTCGAACATGATTTAACAGGCATAGGCAATCCTGGCGACCGAGTAAAAGGAAATGGCGTACTCTTTATCCGTTCTCAAAGAAAACATGGTAAGGACACCCCCGTGTTCGATATTTTCCTTAGAATCCAATCGCTTGAACGTCAGAATCTTGCATTAGAAGAGATTGTAGTTTCCGACGAAGAGGAAGCAGAAATCAGAGAACTGGCAAGTTTGCCAGACATTTACACCCGCCTATCGGATTCTATTGCTCCATCGATTTTTGGTATGGAGAAAATCAAGGAAACGCTAATGCTCCAACTGTTTGGAGGAGTAGCACGACTCAATCCTGACGGAACGAGGAATCGTGGTGACATCCACATTTTGCTGATGGGGGATCCTGGGGTTGCAAAATCTCAACTCTTGGCGTATATGGGGGCAATTTCTCCACGTGGCCGATTCACTTCAGGGATGTCGGCATCTGCTGCAGGACTTACAGCAGCAGCAGTTCAGGATTCGAGTGCTGATGGCCGCTGGACACTTGAGGCTGGGGCACTTGTTCTCGCAGATCAAGGGCTTGCTGCTATTGACGAATTCGACAAAATGAACCAATCTGATCGGTCAAGCATGCACGAAGCGATGGAACAACAACGCATCTCAATTTCAAAGGCAGGAATCAACGCCAGCCTGAGAACCCGCTGTGCAGTTCTTGCAGCAGCAAATCCGAAAGCAGGTCGATTCCAACCCATTTCTGAAGTTCCATTTACAGGCCAAATAAATCTTGACCCCCCTCTCATTTCTCGTTTCGATGTTATCTGGCTATTGACCGATGAACCATCTGAAGACAAAGACGCAAAGATTGCTGGGCACATTGTAAAAAATAGATTTTCGGGAACAAGCGAGTTACTTGTCAATGAGGGGTCTCGACCAGATCCAACAAAACAGAGTTCAGTTATCACTCCTTCAGCGCATACTGAAGGGCACTTTCATCGTGATTTCATGCGAAAATACATCGCATTTTCAAAGCGTTCAATACACCCAAACCTCGATGAGGAAGCAAGGAAGTACATCATCGATTACTATGTTGGAGAACGGAAAAAAGCCGGAGATTTCCAAGACACTGTGGCAATCACAGCACGTTCTCTCGAGGCTCTTGCACGACTGACTGAAGCGAGTGCAAGAATACGACTCGCTGAAACAGCAACCCTTCAGGATGCAGAACGAGCTGTTCGTTTGACCAAAACCTGGCGGTACGATTTGATGGGTGAAAACTTCGATGAAACTGCTATTGCTTCAAGCAAAAAAGGCGGCGCACGCCATGCTGAACGAACAATTCTCGACATTATCGATAGATTCCAGAAAAATGGAGGAGGGATTGCCCAACTTTTGGACGTTATCAACGAAGCCGAACGTGAAAACATCCCTCGTGCTAAGGCAGAAGAAATCATCGAGAAACTCAATCAAAACGGCCGTTTGATGAGGCCAAATGGATATGATACCCTTCAAATTGTTTGAATCTTAAGCGTTCATCTCATGAAGTGGATACGCGTGGGATGGTTATGGCTGAGATTGTCCGTGAGGAACCAGAAGGTGTTCTTGAGGACGCTTCCTCGTTCGATACCGAACAACTTGGCTTCATGTGTGGTATTGAAGTCCACCAACAATTAGCCACTGGAAAACTCCATTCGAGGCAACCATGCGATCTCTTTGATGTGACCATTGAAACCGTTCCTGATGAGTGGCCTCGCTATAGCAGAAAATTACGCTTAGCAAGCGGAGAAGGCGGCGTTGTAGATATCGCCGCACGCTTCGAGAAGCGACGCAATCGCTCGTTTGTATACATTCAATCTCCAAATGCAGGGCTCATCGAACTTGATGATAGTCCACCTCTTCCGCATGATTCTGATGCACTAAATATTGCTTTGACAGTCTCTGCATTACTTGATTCTAAGCCAGTTACTGCGATTCAGACGATGAGGAAAACAGTTGTTGATGGTTCGAATACGAGCGGATTCCAAAGAACATCTCTCATTTCCACTGATGGCGTTCTTAAGACTGACATGGGCGATGTAGGAATCGATGTATTGTGCTTAGAAGAGGACAGTGCTCGTAAATTAGAAACAATTTCAACATCATCTGGAGAGCAAGTCATTTACAATCTTGATCGACTCGGTGTTCCTTTGATTGAGATTGCAACATCACCAGACATTATCTCTCCTGAACATGCTCAAATTACAGCGAAAGCGTTGGGAAGAACCCTTCGAGATACGCGAAGTGTACGACGCGGGCTCGGTTCGATTCGCCAAGACCTCAACGTTAGTGTTGCATGTGGCGACCGTGTTGAAATCAAGGGGTGTCAGGATTTAGGATGGATTCCTAAGATTGTTCGACTCGAAATGGTACGTCAAGTCCATATGTATCGCCTTGCAAACTCGCTTCGACAAGAGCTTGATCTTCCTTTGTTACCAACAGATCGGCGATTAGATGATGCCTCAGTAGAAGCAGAAGTGGCAAAAGCGGTAGAACAACACCTTCCAACAGTCTTTTCAGATGTTTCTTCTGTCTTTTCGGATTGTGAAAGCAGAATGGTCCGTGAAGGGTTAGATTCTGAATACAAGATGATTGCCTTGAAACTCCCTGGTTTTGCCGGAAGATTCGGAACGAAAACCATGGATTCAGAAGGATCTCAACTACCACGACTTGGCAGAGAACTCGCTGGTGCTGCCAAATTAGCAGGCGTACGCGGTGTTTTCCATTCTGACGAACTCCCTGCTTACGGCATTGAGCAAACCTTCGTTGATGGCGTAAGAACTCAACTTAATCTTTCAGAAAAAGATGGATTTGTTCTATGTCTTGCACCAGAGTGGCAAGCCGAACTCGCGCTTGAATCCGTTGTTCAACGAGCACGACTTTCTTATCACCGAATAGCACAGGAAGTTCGTAATGTCGTTGTCAAAAAGGGGTCTCCTGAAGATGGAACAACCTCCCCAATGCGCCCACTTCCTGGCGGTGCCAGAATGTATCCGGAAACAGATGTCCCTCCAGTCATTATTCACAACGAGCATTGGGCTGCAATTCTAGGAAACTTACCAATGAGCCAAGGTGAACGAATGATTCGATTGAAGGATACTGAACTTTCCGAAGATCAATGCAAACAACTCCTATCTCGAGAATTAGATGATGTCTTCTTCCAATCCCATCCAACCCCAACTAAGGCTTGGGGATCGCTTCTCTTGGTCCATGAATCGGTCGAAGCATCGGTCCTTTCTACAGTCCTAACCGTTCGTGAAAACGGGGGAATTACAAGAGAAGGGATTGAATCAACCATTGAACACTTTGCACAAATGAAAGAACTTTCAGAAGCGGAAGTAGAAGCCTATGCAGAAGAAAAGGGGCTTGTACCGGCAGATGTTGGTGATCTTGAATCGATTGTTGAATCGATTGTTCTCGAGCGTTTAGACTTCGTTAAAGAACGTGGAATGGGAGCAATGGGTCCACTAATGGGCATTGTTATGGGCGCCTGTCCTGGTGTGGATGGCAAAGAAGTGAGTGCCGTTCTTCGTACTGTCATCCAGAGGCATTCAGCATGAAACGTGTTGTCTGTTTATTCCTTCTACTCTTCCTTTTACCTTTTGCAAAGGCCGAATCAACCCACTCATGGGAACATGAATTTGAAAACGGGTACATTACGACACAACCTCTTCTTGTTGAAGATTCAGTTTTTGTTCGCACTTCGGGTTTTTGGATGGGGGATGAACGTCCACAGGTGTCTGCCTTTGATATCAAATCTGGAGATGAATTGTGGACATATCGTTCTGAAACCACTCTCCAACACGATATGTCTCCGTTGATGTTTGTTGAAGATGGAAGTGGAACTTGTGGTTCGTGGCAAGACCTTCTTGTCGTTGCTTGGGCCGATGGGAAAGTAACTGCTCTGAATCCGTCGAATGGAGATCTGGTATGGGAACAACAAACAGAAGTCAACGTTCTTGGAATCACTGGTAAACTCGGAATTGATGACGATCGAGTTATTGTCCCCACCAGGGAAGGATTGTCGGCATTTTGTTTCGAAGATGGAGAACAACTTCTACGAGTGGAATTTGAAGAAATAGGTTGGAGAAATGGCGTATTGGTCTCAGAGAGTGGTTACCATGTTGGTACCGAAGCTGGCGTTCTCTATTCTGTCAACAGAGATGGGACGGTGACGAACTTCTCAATTGGTGACGGAAAGATTCGGCATGCTCCGATTGAAACCCAACACGGACTACTTCTCCATCTCCAAACAGCAACAGGTTCGATATTGTATCTCAATAATAGTATAATCGGAAATTATGGATATTCTCCTGCAATCCCTCTCCAATACGACGAAAACATCTTTCTCGCAACTTCTGAAGAATGGATTTCAATGTCATGCGACGACATTACATGTTTCGAAGAATCAAAAAGATCGTTCCATTCAAATGGAGAAATGTCCATCCGAACTCTTGAGAATAATTCGATTGAATTGTGGGTTCCTTCAAACACACCTGATGGAGGTTGGGGTGTCTTTAATCGAACCTCCTTGCAAAGGATGCATACGACTTCATTTGATACCTACACCACCGCAGCACCGGGTTTTTCTCCTGCTGCAATGGCTCTTGGCAATGACATGGGCCTGTTACAAGTAACGGTCTTCGATAACGCTGAAACCATTGAGCAAGAATCATCGTTTTCGTTAATTGAAGCACTTCATTACGTTCTTCTTCTTTCCTCATACTTGCTTTGTTGCCTTTTCTTTGCCACAAATAACAAACCGAGGTTGTGGAAGGCTCTCACGCTGTTTCTTCTTTTGTTTACCGTTGCTGCAGTGCCAGAGATATCCGCTAACTGGCCGACATTGGCCGAATCAGATACCGAGGCTACATGGGATACAGAATGGCCAGAGGAATGGAGAGATACACAAATTGTTGTCATAGAAATTGACGGAACGGAGAACGCTATTGGTGGTCTCAGCGGGTACTCAAATGTCTATGAATTAACGCAAGCAGCATCCGCCACACTTGGGATTTCAACGGAGTATGAAGATCAATACTTGGGGTTATATTTGCTTTCATTTAACGGAACTGAAGGCGATGGATGGGAGTTTACTCTCGATGGTTCACGTTCGAATACAGGCATTGTCGATACAACGATAGATTCAGACTCAATTCTTCGTTGGAGACCAGCCTAAGCGGGAACACTCAAGGCTAACCGACTTCTGGAATGGTCATGCTGAGCGGACTTGGTACACATGGACCTCAAGTTTCATCGTTGGGTTTGCTCGCCATCAATTCAATTCTTTTTGCCTCAGCCATTTGGCTCTTGATGCGCCCAAATAATCATCAGAAAGGCTGGCTATGGTCCTTATTCCTACTCGCTATCCTCGCATCGGGATCCCGAATATTACTAAGTGGTCTTCCCAACATTATGCCAGTCACAATCCTCGTGATAATGGTTGGTTCAAAGTTTGGTCTTCAACGCAGCATTGCCTTTGTCATTCTCGTTACTGTATCCAGTAACGCAGTCCTTGGTGATGGATGGTGGACTCTCTTCCAAGTTCTTGCTTGGTCGAGTGTCGCTGGCGTAAGTGCAGTGTTTTCAGTTCATGACAACGAGGGAAATCTTTCGATGAAGCGCCTCTCATTTGCTGCTGTTTGGAGCGTTCCTTTGTTCAGCATAATCGTGTCATTTTCAATTCTTGATGGAGCAATGTCAAGTCTCGAATTTGTCCTATACTTATTCAACGGAATTCCATTTGACGCTCTCCACATGATGGGGAATATTTTCTTTGCAGTTTGGTGCGGAGCTTGGTTTGAACGAATCCTTTCCCTTCAAACGCCTTCCCAGCAAAGAATCGTTCGAGAGGATCAACATGTCAGCATTGTCTGAACCTCCAACAATGGCTTTTCTCTGCCGTTCTGATTTAGAATTGTCTGCTGGAAAACTTGCAGTTCAATGTGCTCATGCAGCAATTGGTTCTCTTAAGCAAGCGAAAAAGACACATTCACGAATGGTTCAACGATGGCAAGAAACTGCTTCAAGAAAAATTTGCCTGTCTGTTGATGATGAAGAAGATTTGATGTATTTTCTCGGTTTAGTCAAAGAAGCATCATTACCATATTCGCTTATTGAAGATGCAGGATTGACAGAAGTAGCTCCAGGAACCGTAACTGTTCTAGGCGTAGGGCCGGCACCTCGTCATACAATGGACCATCTTTTTTCTGAACTCAAGACCTATGATTGAGGTGGATACATGGGATTACGAAACTTCATCCATCGTTTGACTGCCCCAAAACCTCTGAGGAGCATGTCTCTTGACGAGAAGTTGAAAATGGTCTTCATTGTAAACCATGAACTCAAAATGGGTAAGGGGAAAATCGCAGCTCAAGTAGCTCATGCAGCTGTGAAGGCTACACTTGCGTGTGGAGAACAAGACCCTGCTCTTCTCGACGCTTGGTTCAAAACTGGTCAGAAGAAGATATGTGTGAAAGGAGATTCAGCACAGCATCTGGATCAACTATTTCTCGATGGCAAAAAGAATGGGATTCTTGCAAATAAAATTCACGATGCTGGGCACACCCAAATCCCTGCAGGGTCGTTTACAGTGCTGGCTTTAGGGCCTTGTAGGGATGAAGACGTTGAGATAATTACGGGCGATTTGAAACTACTTTGAGTCGATTCTTTGAACATGGGATGCTTGTTAGCACATCTATGCGAGACCATTCCTCGGGCCGTATTGACCTTCGTTCAGATACGGTTACACAACCTACTATGGCTATGCGAGACGCTATGGCAACAGCCGAAGTTGGCGACGATGTTTTGGGGGATGACCCGACAGTTCAAAGGTTGGAAGAACTCGTTGCAAAACGCTGTGGAAAGGAAGCAGGTCTCTTTGTTCCATCAGGTACCATGTCGAATGCAGTAGCACTGAAAACACACACTGTCCCTGGAGATGAAATTGTAACTGAACGTTACAGTCATATCTATCTCTATGAAGGTGGAGGATATGCAGCTCTATGTGGTTCAAGCATTGCGTTACCAGAAGGCAAGTATGGCATGCTCACGCCTGAATTGGTTTCAGGTGCGATAAGAAAACAAGCAGGGTCACAATCTCATTATCCAGACGGGCGTCTCGTTTGTGTTGAAAATACTGCCAACAGAGGGGGAGGCACATGCTACGAGCAAACTATCCTCGATGAAATAGCATCCGTAGCGGATGAACATAATTGTGGAACACACATTGACGGGGCCCGTATCTTCAACGCCTCTATTGCAACTGGTGTTGCTTTACCACGTATGACCGAACATTACGATTCGGTTTCAATATGTCTTTCAAAAGGTCTTGGGGCACCAGTAGGTTCGGTGCTTGTTGGTTCTCAAGATTTCATAGACCAGGCTCATCGCTGGAGGAAAATGTTTGGAGGGGGCATGAGGCAATCAGGCATCCTTGCCGCAGCAGGAATTTATGCAGTTGAACATCACGTAGATAGGATGGCTGAGGATCACCGTAGAGCTATGAATCTAGCAATATCTATCGATGAAATGTCTCATGTACACGTCGACCTTGAAGCAGTTCAAACCAACATGGTTTATTTCTCAGCAGATGGCTATACAGCATCCCAAGTCGCAGAACATATGGGCAAGCATGGAATCGATATGTTCGATATCTCGCCAACACATTGTCGACTCGTAACACATCTTCACATTACAGATGAAGATGTAGAAAACGTCGTAACTGCTCTTGAAACACTTCGCTGAACGTTTTTAATCTCTGGAAATCGAAAGATTACATGGTTCAACCTTCATGCGGCGTATGCCTTCAAGATGAAACAACAAGCCAATGCCCTTTGTGTGAGCGATGCATAGAACTTGCACTTGAAAGAAATTGGGCACCAGACTTAGACTTTAGCGTGCATAAGCAAATGGCCAAGGTACTCGGGGGACCAATCCGTTCACTGAAACGTAGATGGGATCA
>JABGWN010000123.1 GCA_018645535.1 Methanobacteriota archaeon | reverse complement strand
GGTGGAGGTCCAGGTTCAGGACCAATTGGCGTAAAGCAACATCTTGCACCATTCTTGCCGACTCCAATCGTTTCTCGAAGAGAAGCAATTGAATCTGAACAGGAACAGGCAGTGGATGAATTCTGGTATACTTGGCATGAACCTGAGCATACGATTGGCAAGGTACAGCAATGGCATGGAAATGCCGGTGCAATCATTCGCTGTTGGGCATACTACCGACGATACGGTAAGGAACTTCGAACCATGTCCGAACATGCTGTATTGAACGCAAACTATCTGCGCCACGCAATCCATAGAGAAGCGAAAGCAGCTGGCGTCGATCACATGTTCGTAGATGGAGCAGAGACGGTTGTTGCAAAACACGAATTCACGCTTTCTCTTGCACCTGCCAAGGAAGCCCTTGGTATCAGTGCGATGGACGTTGCTAAAGGATTGCTCGATATGGGTTACATGGCTCCAACCGTATATTTCCCATTGGTCGTCCCGGAATGCATGATGATTGAGCCAACTGAAACTGAATCGAAAGATACGCTTGATACGTTTGCGGAAGATTTCGCTAAAGTATTGCAAGTTGATGCTGAAACATTGCATAATGCTCCGATTACAACACCAGTGCGTCGTGTCGATGAAGTCTATGCAGCTCGTAACCTATGTCTGCATCATCCATTTGATGAATAACGATTGAATTCAATTGAATTCAATTGGTTCCTGAGTGAATTGAAGCATCTCCCAAGTAAGTTGGGATGAATGGACAAGCATAGCGAATCCGATGAGCACAATCTCAAGAAGAGTCCAAACCCAAGATATCGTTGCGATTGAGATGACGATGGTCGTAGCAAGGATCATCAAACCAATGAGACTAATCTTGGGTCGGAAACGCACAAGTATCTTTTCTTCCGTTTCGATTATACTCAATGAAATCATCTGTAACCATCCTTTTCGAAGGATGAGTGTGTTCCCACTATTTTGGATTTCAACATATGGATGCTTTCCTAAACGTGCGAGAAATTCTTCCCTTGTGGAGGCGTATACTTGTTCCATTCTCTTCTCAATTGATAAGGCTATGACTTAATCTCATCGCCTATATCCAACAATCAAATGAAGTGGGAGTTCTTGGCAGGGACATGGTTGGATTGTTTGTTGATGGTTGGTTCCCTTCAGAGGAGAACCCTGTCATGATCATTCCTCTCTTCACAATGGCTTGGTCTCTTTTCACGCTTGTCTGTCCAATCTTGCTAATCATCTCTGGAAAATACACAGAAGTTGTACCATGGTTCCTTTTAGCATCAATTCTTCTTCTCGGTTTTGCTCTTTTCTCAACGATGTCTCAAAGAAGAGTTCTGATTCTCCATAGAGGCGTTCACATTAGTGGGCTTCTGATGTCATCTGCACTTATTCTAGCATTCATCGAATCCGTATCTGCTTGGGTGCCTTTAGTAATCGGATGGATTCAATTCGGTATTACGTACCACATTGCCAATCGAACTTCTGCAGGTTTTGGTGTTCAGTTTCGTCATCAATGGAATCCGAAAACCCCTCTCGAGATATCTCCGATTCAAAAAAATCAGTGGCATTTACTCAATACAAGAGCCTCAAATGGGTTGATGGCTATTTCAAGAAAAAAGGGAAGGATTGGAGTCATGTATTGTACTTTTGAAGAGGACGGTTGTTGGTTACATCTCGATGTTTTCAGTAAGGAATTCTTTGATCTAAATGGCATTCTCATCGAGGAAGAGTGAGGGAATTTTTGTAGGATGGCCAAGGGTCATCTAAAAGAACCATCCGCGACGGGGAAGATACATGGATGTAACCATCTTACTCGGTTCGAAATCGGACATGCCTGTTGCTGAAAAGTGTACCAAAATACTCAACCATTTTGGTGTAGATTACCAATTACGTGTAGCATCTGCTCATCGTTCTCCTAAATTTGTTGAAGAAATCATTCACAAAGCAGAAGAAGATGGTTGCAAAGTCTTCATCGCTATGGCAGGTCTTGCGGCTGCATTACCTGGTGCAGTTGCGGCTCTGACCACAAAGCCAGTGATTGGAGTTCCATGCGGAGGAAAGGTCCCATTCGATTCTCTCCTCTCAATTGTCCAACTCCCTCCTGGAGTACCAGCAGCTACTGTTGGCGTTGATCGTGGAGACAATGCTGGACATCTAGCAGTACAGATGTTGGCCCTCATCAATGATGATATGGCTCAGAAACTAGTTCAAGATAAGCTCGACCAAATCGAACGTGTCCTAAAGATGGACCGTGAAGTAAACGGCGGGGTTTGAAATGTTCGATGCACCTGAATTCATCGAAGAATCGATTGAGCAAATGAAGGCTACAATCGATGATATCGCAATCATTGCGTGTTCAGGTGGCGTTGATTCAACCGTGGCTGCCGTTATTGCTAGCAAGGCTGTTGGGGATCTCCTTCACTGCGTCTACGTCGATACAGGCTTCATGCGAAAGAATGAGACCGAAGAGATTGAAAGAATGCTTTCTGAGCAAGGAATCAATCTCGTCACAGTAAAGGCCGCTGACAGGTACTTTGAGGCTCTTAAAGGAGTTACAGAGCCTGAGGAAAAGCGTAAGGTCATCGGAGAACTTTTCATTCGAATCTTCGAAGATGAGCAAAAGAAATGCGGTGCGAAATATCTTGTTCAAGGAACCATCGCTCCAGATTGGATTGAATCCGGTGGCGGTGTCCGTGATACGATTAAGTCGCATCACAATGTTGGAGGATTACCCGAAGACATGACATTAGAAGTTGTCGAACCTCTACGTGACTTGTACAAGGATGAAGTCCGTGAACTTGCAAGAGAACTCGATATCATCGTTGCAGAGCGTCAACCGTTCCCTGGTCCAGGGCTTGCTGTACGAACACTTGGAGAACTCACTCGTGAACGTGTAGCAGTCGTAAGAGAGGCATGCGCAATTGTTGAAGAAGAATTTGAATCAGCAGCAGCAGCCGGTGAAATGGAACTACCATGGCAATACTTCGCAGCCCTTCTCCCAGTCAGATCCGTTGGTGTTCATGGCGATGTTCGTGCCTACGGTGAAACGGTAGTCGTACGTGCTGTCAAAAGTATCGACGGTATGTCTGCAAGATATTCTGAAATCCCTCATGCAATCTTGCAAAAGATTAGCACACGTATTACCAATGCAGTCAAAGGCGCAGTAAATCGCGTTGTATACGATATTACGCACAAACCACCCGGCACAATCGAGTGGGAATAGAGGCGCCGATTGTGGGGCTCGAACCCACGACCTTGGGATTAACAGTCCCACGCTCCACCAGCTAAGCTAAATCGGCGATTTTTCCCAACAACATCTCCTTTATGACGGCTTCCATTGAATCAAGAACTAAGAACAGTTCTCAATTGTGATGGTTTCAAGGATTCGAGAACCGTCTTTGACTTGGTATTCACTGATCTTAATTGCATCCTTCAGGCGTTGTAAAAGATGAACGTCGAAGCCATAATCTGCATCAAGAGTCATTATGGGTTCATCTTTTTCGACATAATCTGAGACTTTTTTGTGCAATTGGATTCCAATTCCATGGTCGATTTCTTGACCTTGTTGAGAACGGCCAGCGCCTGCTTCACAGAGGACTTGGCCGAGAAGGAGCGCATCGATGTCAGCGATGTTCCCATCTTGTTCAGCATTCAAGACGTATTGTTGTGGTCCTTTGGGAAGAACGCTCCAAGGATCTCGCAGGAGATTATCTGCAACCTCAGTTTCAACACCTTGTCGAATGAGCATCTTTCTGAATTCCGCTAATGCAGTACCATCAGTAATGACTTCTTCAAGATCAAATGCAAGTGCTTTTCCTTGAGCATAGACCAATTCCATTGTGTCTTTTGGCCCCATTCCCTTCAAGCATTGAATCGATTCATAGATTTCATGACTATTTCCTAGCCAATTACCAAGTGGATGGTCCATTTGAGTTAGTTGTGCTGTGACATTAATTCCTAGTTGAGTTCCGACTTGAACCATTGATACAGCTAATTCACGTGCCCTTTCTGAATGCTGCATGAATGCAGCCCTACCGTATTTGACATCCAATACAAGGGAATGTATCCCTTCAGCCGCTTTCTTTGATAGAATAGAGGCTGTGATTAATCCGATGCATGGTACAGTAGCAGTCACATCACGAATGGCATAAAGAATTGAATCTGCAGGAGCAATTTCGTTCGTTTGCCTAGAGATAAAGCAAGGGTTCTGTTTCATTACATCTATACTCAGGCCTGTATCAAAACCAGGTATTGATTCTAATTTATCGATGGTTCCACCAGTATGCGCTAGGCCTCTTCCTGCTAGCATTGGCACCGTAGCTCCGCAGGCTCGAAGTGCTGGTGCAAGAATAAGACTCATTTTATCCCCAACCCCTCCAGTAGAATGTTTGTCCACAGCTGCTGGATTAAGTGGGAGTGCTTCACCACTTTCGAGCATCGATGTTGTCAAGTGAAACGTTTCTTCTGAATTGAGTCCATTGATTTGACAAGCCATCAAAAATGCTCCAATTTGTTCGTTTGGAATCTCTGAAAGATGTTCAATAAACCAACCGATTTCTTCCTTGGATAGAACCTCTCCATCTCTTTTCTTTGCAAGTAAGATGGGGATATGCATGGCCTCAACTCATTTCGATGCTAAGCCAATTTCGACAAGTCGCTGATGCAGGTATTCTCCTGCTTTGATGGATTGATAGGAGACTTTGCCTCCTGTTCGCTCCACAAATTCTTCACGCGGGGTTAGATCGATTTCGTTTCTTGGATGGACGAACATCGGCATAGAAAAGCGTCGTTGTGTAGGGTCGCCTGGGTTGACGACACGGTGCGTTGTCGATTTGAATAAACCATTTGTTAAATTCTGAATCATATCTCCTGAATCTACGATAATTTGCTCATGGTTTCCCTCAACATCAATCCATGTCCCATCATGATCCATGACTTGCAATCCTGCAGCGGTTGCAGTCATTAGCAACGTAATCAGGTTGATGTCTTCATGAGCTGCAGAACGTACAGCACCTTCAGGTGTTGACTCATCAAGAGGTGGATAGTGGATGATTCTCATGATGGTGTTCCCATCCGTTGCCATTTCAGGTAACCACGTTTCTTCATGGCCAAGATAGGTGCTGCATGCTTTGAGAAGCATTGTTGAAATCGCTTCCATTTTGTTGTAAAGAGCATCAACATTCCCTTCAAAATCCGGTAAATGCTTACTTGGCCAAATGTTCGCAGGATATGTCAAGTCAGTTTCACTCCCTTGGTTACCTCTTCCCGTTTGCCAGAATTCCTTTAGATCAGGG
This sequence comes from Methanobacteriota archaeon, assembly GCA_018645535.1. GTDB lineage: Archaea > Thermoplasmatota > Poseidoniia > Poseidoniales > Poseidoniaceae > MGIIa-L2. The sequence continues at coordinate 19,627 of JABGWN010000123.1, read as the reverse complement.
GCAGGGTTGTTTTTGGCGTGTTCGATTCCAAAAGCAGTATATCCCCTCTGATGTGAGATTTCTGGACGAAGATAGGACTGCTTGGTCTCTTCATCGAGGTCGAAGAAATACTCTGCTTGTCGGTAGGTCTCTTCGATAAGATCAAGATCAATACCATGGTTGACTAAAGCAAAGAAACCAATGTCTGTGAGCGATTCTCCAACCGCTTTGATGAAGGCCATACGTCGTTTTTCATCGCCTGAGAGGAAATCTTGTAAATCTGCAACAGGCAGTGGTCTTGACAAAGGGTTCACTCCTAGTTGTCTCGAAGTTTAGAAAGCAATCGGAGCATCTCGAAGTACAACCAAAGGACTGTTACGAGGATTCCGTAAGCACCCCACCATTCTTGTTGTTTAGGAGCACCCATTCGTACACCAGCCTCAATCATTCCAAAGTTAGAGATGAGCATGAGGGATGCTACGACAATAATGAACAGACTAATTCCTATACCGATTGGCCCACTGCTATGGAGAAATGGGATGGAAACTCCTGGGATGAACATGAACATAATACTGATGAGATAAATGAACATAATTGACCCTGTAAGCGAAAATACGATTTTGTTGAATGTAGGAGTTGGACGTATGATTCGCAATGAGTAAATTGTCAACATAGCTCCAATAACTCCAAGAGTTGCTAAGCCTGCTTGAATAGCAATTCCAGGATACATCAATTCAAAGACCAAAGTGAGAGGGCCAATGAAGAATCCTTCCATGAATGCATAGATCATGACAGGTGTTTGAGGATTTGATGGGCGTGAGAACATCAGGTACACAGCGATTCCAATTGTACCGAACATACCAAAAAGCATCATAGGGAAAAGGATGGCTGGGAACATAAACCCAACGACGACAGTACCAAGGGCAGATATGGTCATCAATCCAAACAGAATTCCAATTTTCTGTAATGTTCCTTCAAATGTCATTCGGTTGTTTCCAGAGATGGTATTCCAAAATTTTGGTTGGAATACGGGGTTACTCGAATTGTAAGCCATGTCCATACCAGAGTACGGTCCTTTGTCAAGGTTACGCGTCTCAAGACTGTTCAGACATCTGTTGTTGATAGTATTCATCTAACTGGTCAAGACTCCATCCCATGTCCAAATACTTCTCTACCATGGATTCATCCCAACCTGGGAAACGTCCGAGGTCTTGGGTCGATAGTCCACTCTGTGTATCCGTTGCTTGTCCGTCTAGAACGGGTTGTTCCCATCCTGCATTTGAGCCAACAACTGCATTCAATTCTTCTTCTTCGATCCAATCCTTGACTTCAGATTTATTTTTTCGATTTTTAATAATCCCATTTGCTGCACCGATGAGTAACAATGCTCCACCAAGCATCAGCAGAAGCATGAACGTTTCACCCATACCTTTGCTAGCTTCTCCACTTGAACCCCCTGCGTTTTGATTGAGTTGAGCGAGAGAACAACCAGAGATGTCCGTCGATGCCTCTGGCAACGTATCTGGGCAGTCGTCATCAACATTGATGATTCCATCACCATCGTCATCGAGTGATTCGTTTACAGTGTTGTTCGTTTCGTTGCCAGTCGGCTCTGGTGTGATGCCGCCTAGGTCGCAACCCAAAGCGTCTGCTTCGTTGATTCCATCGCCATCTGCATCTGCCATGTTGATGGCATCATATGGTGATACATCATCAACTCCAGGATCTAATGCTGTGGTTTGAGCCCAAGCGACTTCAATCTGATCTAAAATACAATCTCCATCAGTATCTGTGGAGAGTGGGTTTCCTCCCAAAAGGTATTCGTCATAGTTCGAGAGTGTGTCACCATCAACGTCCATGTCACCTTCAAGAGTTGTTCCAAACATGGCTATGGTTCTGTTCAGGCCATTACCAACTTCCCAAATGTCAGGCATACCATCGTTGTCGGTATCTGTGACATTGTCAAGACGGTTCCAGTCGGCATACCATGAGGTGATGTATGGTGTTGCGATTTCAACTGAATCGACGATTAATCCCATCTCTCTGTTACGAACCATTGCAGAATCGCCCCAGTTGATGCTCGAGATGAGGACAGATGTGCCGTCTACAATTGCTCCTTTGTTATGGAGCTTGGAAACATCGTCATCTTCACTCATGATGATTGCAGAGACATCCCAGCCATTGGTTTGATTCCAATCGTTGTTCATTCTGTCAACGATGTCTTGAATATCTTCATCGAGATATGCTCCATTGATGATGAGACGAATTGAAACATCACGCTGCGCAGCATCCTCAAGTGCACTCACAACTGGATTCTCTCCCCATCCCCATTGCCAATCTAGGTCGAGATATTGTAAGGAAAGCAAAATTTCTTCATCAGCATCCTCGATCATGTTGGTTAAACCTTCAACACAATCATCAGGACAGGTCAAGAGAGTACCAGAGTAGGTACCTGTGAATGTGGGTGCAGAATCTCCGACGATTGTTCGTACATCAGGCATTGAGTAACTGTTGGTTGGTGGGGTGGATGATACAGATGAAACATACATTGAATCTTCATCAAATGCCATATGCTCCAAGACAGTCTGAGCCAGTTCTTGACTGTGGACAATCATGCTCCAATCTCTGTTGCCACGTTGACCAGGAGGTGGGAGTGATGCGTCCTTCCAATTTCCAGAACCTATCCATACAGATGATTCATCTTGGACTGCAACCTTAGCGTGCAGATAGAGGTACGGGTCATCGCCACTTCCACCAAACCATGATACGTCTATTCCTGCTTGTTTGAGTTCATACGCATACGATGCTTGAGTTTCCCGATCGTTCGTATTCCACCATTGTTCTACTTCATTTAGAACAACTACGACGGTAACACCTCTATCGTGCGCATCGATAAGAGCTTGTGTAAGATCCATCGATTGAAGTTGATACAGATGCAAATGGAGAGATGTTTGGGCTTGATTTACCCATGCAAGTACATCCACTAGACCATCATGTGGTCCGAGGAGTGGTTGTATCATTGTTGCATCAGAAAACGTGAGATCGGTGCAGAAGTCGCTTGCTCCTAGTCGCCCCCATCGTTGATGCCAGTCTACTGATTGGTTTGTGTCAGTAATCGATCCACACCCATCGCCTCGATACAGAATCAGATTGTCAATTCCGTTAACAGGTTCGGATAGAGCAACACCTGACCAACCAACAGCATCCACGGGACCGTTTCCGTACACAATCGTATCAGCTACGAGTCCAGTTGGATGAATCAGTTGCAAAGCCATGCCAGTATCGAGAAGGTATATCGGTGAACTCATTGCAGTGTTCATATCGATTATGGTACCATCCTCATACAAACCAAGACCCGAGACATCATTTGTGAGTTTTACAGAGGAACCTGCCTCGATTTGTAGGTTTGTAATGACCGCAGTATATTCTGTGTCATCGGCAGCTATACGTCGAATTTGCCATCCGTTGAGAGTTGCAGATTCTTCTCCATAATTTGTGATTTCAAAGAATTCGAGTTCTGTGGAAATCGATGAGATCCCATCCCACATGACGGATGTGAATTTGATTGAATCTTGAGAAGCGATCATTGTAGCATCAGGTTCTGCAGTTCCTGGAGTTGGCCATGCAAACTCAACCCATTCGGAATTCGTCTCATTGTAACCGTATGTTACACAGTTACTCGCCAAGTATTCAGACGGAGGAGAGGCGCTCGTAACAAGTTCGCCATCAGGATTGAGTATTTCGAGTACCCCTGTGTCTTCGAGAGAACCACCGAAGATATCGTAGGTTAATTCAACGACAATACGTTGTCCTGCTTCGATAGTGGTGTTATTTTCTGCATGACTCCATAGCATTGTAGAGTCAATAAATTGACGTCCCATGAGTGGGTTCGAGGTGTAATCCACGCTCACCATCCAACGACTAATATTGAGGTCTTCCGTACCAGTATTATGAAGTTCAATCCAATCAGCAGAAGGAGAAAATTCTGAGTCATCACAGGATGATGCAATCTCTGTGATTACAAGTGACTCTGAATCGGTATATTCGGGCCATACTGGATTTGCAGTTCCTGGTGTTGCCCAAGCACTGTTGATCCAGTCATCCATACCCCATGTAGTGGAAGTCGTAGGTGCGTTCGCACCAGATTGGCCAGCACCTGCGTGGGTTTCTGTATTATTGATGAGAGACCCACCCTCAAGCGTACTCGTCCATTGAGCGGTGTGAGCAATCGCTCCGTTACCATCAATGAGGTTTATTTGATCTGGTGTTGTGTGTTTTAGGTAGAATTGAGATGTGCCATTTAGAGCGATTAGTGTTGTTTCACCCGGAGTTAATATTGTTGTTGATTTCATTGGCATGTTGTATTGATGCAACATCAGGTTTCGATTTGCGGCTGATAATCTCCAGCCAGCAACGTCGACATCTGAGGCGCCAAAGTTGTGAATTTCAATCCATTCTCCGCCTGGGTACGACTCTGAGTCTAATCCAACTGCATCAGGAAGCAACTCTGTGATTCGGACATCACCAGTTGTTGCGGCTGGAATCGGTTCGGGCTGACCAGGAGTGGGATAGAGGGATGGCGACCACGCATCATTGTAGTTGATGCTACGTAGAAGCGAGATGTTCGGCCCGTAGTTTGTAGCATACCATGCCATATCAACCACATTTGAAGACGCATCAAGCAATATGAGATGATTGTAATTATCCCAAAGACGAGTGTCAGCAGTAAATTCAACGATTCGGCGTTCTCCAGAATTAATGGTTGTACTTCCTTGGGAACTATTTACTGTAATTGTGCCTGGGTCGAGGAAGGTTTGATTCCCCATCCCATCGATAATAGACCAACCGTTTAGATCGATGGCGGTTGTTCCAGTGTTGAGTAACTCGATCCATTCTCCCAAAGGTGAAGCATTTCCATCTTCATTTGAAACAGGCATAATCTCGTTAAATCCTACAGTTCCAGATGCTGTAATAGAATCAAGAGTTTGAATATTTGATGAATTGGGTGATGGATATGTTGAGATGACCCACATGCCCCCAAGAGGATTTTCTTCCAGTGAGAATCCTGGTTCGTTATTATTCCAACTGACTTCGTCTCCAATGCTTCCATTTGGAAGATAAAGCCGAACAGTTTCTTGACCATTGTTTAGGACACCGCTACTTGATGTTGCATTTACTGCTACAGTTCGGATTTCACCTGGGTAAATGAGTTGAGTTGCATAATCGGAGGTAGCACCAATGAGGTGAGATGAATCGATTGCAATCATGTTACCTGCTTGGTCTTGCAACCACCATCCAGACATGTTGATTGTGGATGTTCCGTTGTTGTGCAACTCAATCCATTCGCCACCTGGCCAAGAGGCATTGTCCCGACTTGGCCAAGAATCAGCCATGATCTCATTGATTTGTAGGTCGCTTGGGAAATAGGTTGGCCCTGCGCTACCACTTCCACTGTTTGAGGAACCAGGTGTTGGATTTGAGGTTGCTATCCAGTCGGCATACGGATCGGAAGGGTCTTGTTCAAGACTAACTCCAGACGAACTCGAATTCCATGTTGCTTCGTCAATCCAATTTCCAGAGCCATCATAGAGCGTCATGAAGTCATTTGAATTAGCGACATAGAAATTGGAATATCCATTCCGAGCAATCACCATGTATTCACCAGGAGCGATTGTGTAGGTTGATGCATTATTGATGTCATACCCAACGATACTGTTAACATCGAAGGTTAGGGTCTTTGCGGCCTTATTTGAAAAATACCAATTGCGTACATCAACACTTGTCGTTCCTGAATTGGAAATCTCTAACCATTCGCCACCAGGATACATTCCATCATCAGCACCGTTGGGATTCGGTAATGCCTCGTTGATACAAATAGCGCCTGAACATGGTTGGCTGCGAGCAGATGTGGACTCTACAGGTTCGACTAAAGGAGTAAGTGGGACGAGTAAAAGGAGAGCTAGTAAAAAGTATGATTGGCCGCGCATGGTGTCACCTACAGAGACACCGAACGTCATCCCCCTCATATCTTTTGGCGAGGTATAGTTTCCTACAAATCAGATGAAGCCAAAGTTATCAGCCATTTGTGCGAATGTGTAAATCATGATGGGAACAAGAATAATTCCCATGCCGTGACTTCTGCGTATACCGATTCGGGGTGGCATCATTCCAAGAATGGTTCCGACAATGAGAACTCCTATTCCAACGAATCCCGTCGAAAACCAGACAAGGGCAGCTACGAAGATAATGACACCCATAATCATTGATTGTAACGGAATCGCAGCGTGAAGTCGTAGCATTCCTTTTCCAACAATCTTCATAATCGGCATAGCCATAATTCCTGCTGCAAGACATACAGCGAGTAATCGTATGAAATCAGCAGTAGGTTCTGTTGAGTTCCATGTTTCGATAGGATACATCATTTTCAGAGCAAGTGTTGCTCCTGAACGTGATCTTCCAATGATGTAAAGGAATCCAAGAACCATGACAGTTACTGCTGTGTTAACTGCAGAGAGAATGGCAATGACTTCCAAATCTTGCTTTGTTTGAGGTCCTTCATGTCCACCTTCTGCTTCAGCAATAGCGATTTCCAGTAATTCGTCATCAGAAAGTTCTGTCAATCGGCGAGTTTCCCAGTCCATTCCGTAGCCTTCTTTGCCTTGGACCTTAGCTGCAACGTTCCTTCCACCCATAACCAAAACGGTGGCTTGAGAAGCAGTCATTCCCGGTAAAACTCCCATGCTCGCTCCTGCTACTGCTGACCAGAAACACGGGGCGATGAGAGGCTTAATCGGCGGTAAATCCCAATTTTCACGTTGAGGTGGAAGGTGACTCGTCGTTGCGTAAATATCCAATAAATTAGCAATACCGAATAGCCCTGCTAGACTCGGAAGCAGGAGGGATGGTGAGGGCATTCCAACGGGGCTATCAACTGGAAGTTCAAACACTGCCCATCCATACAATCCTGCGAGAAGGAAGAATGTTGTAGCAGCAAAAAATCCTGCAAGACGACTGTCATTTCCAAGTTTCTTTCGGGTAATCTTCTGAAGCCATTTTGGCCAATCAAGACGTGTCGTCTCAGTAGCGAGAAGGAGTAACGAAATTGTAAGAAGAATCACTGGTAGCCAACTGCGCAAGCCATTGTACCAATTGAGTTCAGGACCGAATGCAATTCGTGCAACAATGATGAGAGGTAATGATAGGAAAAGTCCCAATTGCGATCCTCTTGCAGACCATGCAACACCTCGTGCAGCATTTCCTGACAATAACATCCTATGCCCAGGCAATAGCGATAACGCAGTATCTCCGTCTGGTGCACCAATAAGGGCTGATGGAATGTAGTTTAGGAACGTATGAACCGTACCTGTCGATACAATAATTGCAGCAACCGCCGAAAGAGGGATTCCTAGATCGAGCAATGCAGGTGATAAAGCAAGTAAAATTAAAGCGACATTGTTGACGTGGAAACCAGGAATTAATCCAGTCAAAGAACCCATGAACACACCGAAGAAGAGCGCTCCAAGGAGCCACCATAAATCAGTGAAATACGCTTCGATCATATTCTCACCTCATCATTGTTGGTCGATGTATTCTTGACGATCGCCCGTTCCGTCTCCATCAGAATCCTCGGAATAAGAACTGGTTCCAAAGGAGTTCTCGAGTGTATCACTGAGCCCATCGTTATCTCTGTCATCAACATCTGCGCTTTCCAAGACGTAAATCACTGCCATCGACTGGCTGTCCTCGATTTGAAGCAAACGCCCTTCCCATGTCATCGCTGTTCCAAGATGCAATTCATCAAGGCCTATGGAATTGCCAAGAGCGTTGAGGCGTACCTTCTTTTCACTTCCCGGTTCGGAAAGGAACCATGTTCCATTATCTTCAATAGCAAGACCGTTTAATCGAACAACTTTGTTCTTATCATAGCTCCATTGAGTGGCACCATCAGACCATAGGAGTGTCGTTGGATTCATCTTATCACCTTCTGAAAGGTCATGAACCAGTAATTCGGCTCTCATATTTTCATCATCCCATGAAACAGTTACGTCGGCAACTACGGCCTGGCCTGCTTCAAGCCATGTCGATCGAGGTCCTGGAATTGTCACAGCAATACTTGTCCATCCGGGAGTGTAACCCGCTGAATCAACAAAATATCCTGATTCATCTTCGACACTTGGTTCGACAGCATATTTCATGTAAGCTGCGACTGTATAGTGTGTATTGGGACTGCTTAGAGCATAAATTGGATTTGCACTAAGCATCAGAAGAAGGTCATTGATGCTTGACGTTGCTGTAAGGGACCCGTCAGCGTCACCCCCCTTATCGAGGCACCAAGAAGAGATAGCGGTGTTCCATACAAGTCGCCCTGTCATTTTGATGGCCTTACCTTCCCACGTTTCTGCCATGGATTTATCGTCATCACTTGGAATGACGCAAAGAGGAGAGCCGGATGAACCTGTGAGTTCCCATGTTCCGTTATCGATAGAGAGCATTCCAGCAACATCGACTGTTCTGCCTGATTGATACATCCATGTGGATTGAGATGACCAATCGAGTAACGGGATTTCAATTGGATGGTTTCTGTCAACCATGATTTCAGGTCCTTGAACGCCAAGGTTCCAACGTAATTCTCGCTGTTGATAGGAAAGGACTCCTTGAACAGTGACCTTAGAACCTGCTTCAATCCACTTGCCTGTCGAGGAATGAATGGTCATCCCGATTTGGTGTTCAGAGTTTCCGTAGTTAGGATGGTCTCCGAGTTTAGCGTTTCCAAAGGCGATATCTGGTGCGAGTGATTTCGAAATGAATCCAGTAAGTTGTATTATTTCCCCATCAAAGGCTTCTGGGTTTATTGCAACATCTGAAATTGCCAACAGAGGAACGTCTGGGATGTCTGAAGATTTCCAACTCATTGCTCCAGCTCCAAGAGCCTGTATCCACATCCGACCTTCGTAATTGATGACATCGCCTATGATTGTAACGTTCGTACCGATCGGAGGTGTATCTCCAGGCCGATACCATCTCAATTCAACAACTCCAGTTCCATCATCGATGATTGCATCAAGTCGATCGTCTCCTGAATTATAAGGGTCTTCGACCCACGAAATCAATGTCCCTTCAACTTTGACTACTTCGTTAACATACTCTGTCAAATCGTCAATATCTACTACAGACGGTTCGCGAACCATCGCATACCAGTTCAACGTTGCGACTAACAAAAGCGATATGGCAAACATAACCCATAATCTTGGACCGTTTGTTTCAGGGTCGTCAGTCGATAATCGAGCGAGAAAGGACTTGAGACCATCCGCCATGCACGAGGGTTTAGCCTACAGGGCATAGCCGTTGCCCCTCGGCTTTCTGAGAAGAGATGCCTTGAAATGCAACGAATGAACAGGTCTAACTATGCGAGATAGGGTTATCCGCGATGAAATTCATCGTGATATCTTGGTGCCAGCACATCATGCCAGAATCATTGACACGCATGAATTCCAACGATTACGAAATGTTCAGCAACTTTCGACATGTGAATTTGTATTCCCGTCTGCAACTCATACTCGTTTCGCTCATTCACTAGGTGCTTATCACCTCGCAGGTGAACTGACTGACTCGCTGCAGGAAGTCCAACCAGGTCTTCTCTCAAATGAGGACGCGGAATTAGTTCGTTTAGGGGCCCTGCTTCACGATATTGGCCATCCGCCTTATTCCCATCTTTTAGAAACACCCGAAGTTTTTGCTACATATCATTCACACGAGCACTGGGGCAGAATCATGTTGGAGAATACGTCCTCTGAAATAGGCCAAGTGCTCGATGAAGTACTCGGTATTGAGAGGAAAAAACGACTGTTTTCAATATTAGACGGGGCAAAGCAATGCGATGGTGTACCAATTGCTCCATTTTTGAAAGAAATTATTAGCAGCCAGTTAGATGTTGATCGAATGGATTACATGATTCGTGACCAAGCCAATACGGGGGCTCAAATCGGTGGATTTGACAGTGCCAGGGTAATTCGGGCTATGAGAGTGAATGACCAAGGCCGTCTTTATGTGAAATCATGGGGTTTGCCTGCAATAGAGGCCTACCTCGTCACCAGATATCACATGTACAACCAAGTCTACTTCCATAAAGTCAACATGCTTACTCAAGCATATCTTGTTCGAATGTTGGCTCGTGCAAGAATACTTGCATCGGAAGGTAAACTTACACTCGGAACTGAAGTTGAACACATGCTGTTGAACGACTCACTTACCGCCGATCAGTATGCTGAACTCCATGATTCACACGTGAAGGTTTCTATGAGTCGCTTCTCTCGGAATCAAGATGAGATTCTTTCAAATTACGCTTCTCGCCTCATGGCTCGCAGGGATTATCACAAATCTCTCAGAATACCTTCGCTCACATCAGAGATGTTTGAAATCATTCAAACGGAAATTGCTGGATTTATTGAAGGGGCAGGTTTCGATCCTGAACATGATTTGATTACTGCATCGATTCGAAAACGTGGATATATGCCTTATGAGCAAGGCATTATTCTTGAAGATGGACGAGATGCAGCAGAGCATTCTCCGCTTATTCGTTCACTTTCCCAATCCGATGAACAAATACTGGTTTTCGTTCCTGAACAGATTCGTGACGAGTGTGAAGCACTGGTGCGTTCGAAAACGAAACCGTCCCAATCATCGCTCGCAATGTTTGATTCGGCAGACTCATGAACTTCATGTTCCAGCATGCATCATCGGGCCTGTAGCTTAGTTGGTTAGAGCACCCGGCTCATAACCGGGCGGTCAAGGGTTCAAATCCCTTCGGGCCCACTTTTTTTCTTCTTCATTATACCTGCAATCATACACTTGCCGACAAAATGGTTATGAGGGTCGATATGGTGGCTTGAGTTAGTGAGCACAATGTCTGGACTTAAGAGAACACTTTGCGTTTTGACCCTTTATCTAGCCTCAATCTTGCTTGTAGCCGTTCCTGCACAAGCACAATTGCCTACTGCAGCGGTCTCAATTACATGTGCTCCTGCAGAAATTAAGGTTGACGTCAAACCAGGTTCCACCCTTGTTGGATTCACAACATGTACAGCAACTAACCCTACTGCATACATCGAAAAGATAGCATTGTCCGTCACATCAGATGGCCTTGCAGCGGCAGCTCCCGGTGATATTTATGTCGGTGGAGGCCAATCAGAGGACTTCCAAGTTGTTGTCCGTGCTCAACCATTCATGACAATGCAAGCGAGAAGTTTGGTTGTTCAAGGAAGTGTCCAAGAGATCAGTGGAGTACCTCCTGCTAACGTTGCTACATCTGGTGCTTCGATGATTGTTTCAATCACTCAATTCGCGCTCTTGCAAGTTGAAGCAGTCGAGCCCTTTGTCCAACTTATGCCTAAGACCGACAAGGACTTTGAATTCAAGGTATACAACCTCGGAAACCAATTCGATTTCATGAAGGTCGGTATCTCCGAGAGTTCCCGTGAGAAACTCGAAGATGCAGGATTCAACATCAACATCCCAATCAGCAAGGTCAACGTTGAACCAATGGTCGCTCCTGCTAAGGTTCGAATTCAGATTCGTACACCTAAGACACAAGGGTGGACTGATGCTTACCACACACTCGACTTCTACGCAGAATCCGATTTCTCATGCAAGAATGGTGGATGCGATCGTGAATCTCAGATGATTACAATCTACGTTCGTGGTGTTTACCTTCCTGGTTTCGAAATTATCCCTGCACTCTCAATGGTTGCTCTCGCAGCAGCAGTTGCTGGTCGTCGCTTCTTAGGATCTGATGATGAAGAAGGAGAGTGGCGAGAAGCCGCTCCTGGACTCTAACTGCCAAAAAGCACACAAGTCTCGCTCGTATCGGGGTTGGGTTCTTAACCTCCCCATGCGACGAATATATGAGATGAGTGAATGAGTGGACTACTAAGTAAAGCCAATGCCGCTGAAGAAACCGTTGAAAATGAAGCAAAAACCGAAGCAGTTGCTGAAGTACTTCCTGCCGTTCAACAAGGAGGCGGACCTGACATGCCGACTATTTTGAAAACGAGTGGTTGGGTCATTATCATCATTGGTGGTTTACTTTCCCTCCAAGGGGGCTCTTGGGGTATTCTTGTTGTTCTTGTTGTTCTTGTTCTTGGAATCGGCGCTCTTTTTGGCGGTCAAGCTCTTTCAGAAGAAGGCGTTAATCCGACAAAGATGGCTATCGCAGGTGCATTAGCAATCCTTCTGACAGCAGGGCCTTATGCAATTGGTATCTTTATTGGTGCTCCAGATACTTTTGCTGTTGCAGAATTGGAATACGATGAAGAAGACAATGAACTTTCCTTCAAGGTCCTAGGCGGTATTGACGAAGCAACCGCTACGATCAATACCATTTCCTCAACAGGGGTCGAGACAGAAGTGTGGTCTGGCTCTAAGTCACTTGGTGATAACGGCGCACGATTCAAGATACCAATCGAAGATTTCTTCCAAGGAAATAGCGAGACGTGTATTTATTGCTCAGATACATCATTAGTTGTTTACCAATTAGTCGTCGATGACGGTGAAGGTACATCATCTACGACTGACCTCAGCACCGGTTTTACGACACGTGAAGTACTTCATGCAGGTGTTCAAATCCAAGATCATATGACTACACAAAACTCGGGAACCGGTTCCGCCGGTAGTACTACAACAGTTATTGATGGCTTGATTATTGACGTTCTGGCAGGTGTTATGCCAGATGACCATGAAGCTCTCGATGGTGGCCGCCACAGTATGTCTACAGGAGAAGAGGATGCCGGGACACTTGGAATTGTTAACGGAGATTATACCATTGAACTCTCTGTTATGAAAGGTACAACAAACCAATGGAACCACCCAACGATTGCAGTAGATGGATATGATGCTTCATTCAACTCGAACGGTGAATTCAAGAATGGAGAAATGACAACATGGCTCCGAATGGGAGGAACTGAAACTGACGAAAACGGAATCCTCTTCCTTCACGAAGACGACTTTTACAACGGTGATGGATGTTACACGTTCGAAGTCAAGATCATCAATTCATTCTATGTTGACTCAGTATTAGACGAAGACGTGGATACTGATTCAATCCTTCTTGAATCTCGAATGTCTTGGGAACTTCAGTTCGACCAATACAATAACGACGACGGTGGGCAAAGCGCCCGTACCTATGATGCCTGCTGAATTCTGGTTTTTAGGTTCTGATATTTTTCAAGAAAAAAAACATTCAGTTATAACCTATTCAGATTCCTACGAGATGTATGAAGAAATCGCTCGTATACCTAACGCTTACATTACTAATTGCATCAACTCTACCTCTTTCTGTCAATGCAGATGCGAACGATGACATTCCTACAAACGCAGCAGGGACCGGTGTTCACGATTCTCTAGTGGCAGCGTTGACTCATGTAGATTTGGTAACCACACTGCAAGGAACTGGTCCATTTACAGTATTTGCACCAACAGACCAAGCGTTTACAGATGCAGGGATTGACCTAAATGATTTCCAAACCTCTGAAGAAAAAGACACCCTCGCTAATATCCTTCTTCATCACGTCGTTGCTGGCTCAGTACCTTCAAGCGCAGTAACTGATGGAATGTTGGCTACAATGGTTAACGGAGACAAAGTGAAGTTCGGAGTGAATGCCGGCACAGTTACTGTAGGAACTGCAACTGTCACCAGTGCCGATGTACAAGCATCGAACGGAATCATCCATGTTATTGACAAAGTTCTCATGCCACCTGTCGACATTCCAGCCACAGCTCAAACAACTGGTATACACAACTCCTTAGTCGCTGCTGTTATACAAGCCGACTTACTTCCAATACTACAGGGACCTGGGCCGTTTACACTGTTCGCTCCAACTGACCAGGCATTTACAGATGCTGGAATTGATTTGGCTGCTCTTGATACTCCAACAGGAAAGCAAACTCTTTCTGACATTCTTCTTTATCACGTCATATCTTCAGAAGTTCAGGCATCTGATGTTACAGATTGTTTGTCCGTTGACGCAACGAATGGTCAACCACTTTCTTTCACGGTTGGAAACACAGTAAAAGTCAATGATGCAACCGTAACATCCACAGATGTAGTAACCAGTAACGGTCTCATCCATGTCATCGATAAGGTCCTGACTCCTACTGATAACCCAAACGACATCCCTCGGACGGCACAATGCACAGGAATCCATGACTCACTTGTTGCAGGCGTAATCCAAGCTGAATTGCTCTCTACACTGCAAGGGCCAGGTCCATTCACACTATTCGCCCCAACAGACCAAGCATTCACGGATGCAGGGATTGATCTTGCATCTCTCGACACCCCAGAAGGTAAAGCAACTCTTTCTGACATCCTGTTGTATCACGTAGTCTCTGGTGAAGTTCCATCAACTGCAGTGACAGAGTGTCTTTCTGCTACTGCAGTCAACGGTCAACCTTTGTCCTTCACGGTAGGTAATGGTGTAATGGTGAACGATGCAGACGTAACTTCCGCAGATGTAACCACCAGCAATGGTGTCATCCATGTCATCGACAAGGTTCTGACGCCAACAGATACTCCAAACGATATTCCACGAACTGCTCAATGCACAGGAATTCATGATTCGCTTGTGGCTGGTGTAATACAGGCAGAATTACTATCTACGCTCCAAGGAACAGGGCCATTCACTGTATTTGCACCAACCGATCAAGCCTTCACAGATGCAGGAATTGACCTCGCTTCACTCGACACAGCAGAAGGTAAAGCCATTCTATCTGATATTCTTCTTTACCACGTCGTTGCTGGAAACGTGCCTTCGTCAGCAGTGACTGAATGTATGTCAACTGATGCCGTAAACGGACAACCTCTGTCGTTCACAGTTAACGGCGGTGTTATGGTCAACGGTGCAAATGTAACACTTGCTGATGTCGATACAAGCAACGGTGTAATCCACGTCATCGACAAAGTGCTTACTCCTACAGATACACCAAACGATATTCCTCGAACAGCTCAATGCACTGGTGTACACAATTCTCTCGTTGCTGGAGTCATTCAAGCGGAACTCCTCCCTACGTTACAGGGTGATGGGCCATTCACAGTCTTTGCACCGACTGACCAAGCGTTTTCAGATGCTGGTATTGACCTCGCAGCACTCGACACAGTCGAAGGCAAAGCAGCACTTACTGACATTCTTCTTTACCACGTGATTGCAGGCGAAGTGCCAGCATCGGCTGTAACAGAATGTCTGTCAGCAACTGCAGTCAATGGAAATCCACTTTCCTTTACAGTTGGAACCAACGGAGTAATGGTTAACGATGCAAATGTTACTGCAACAGATGTTCCAACAAGCAACGGTATTATTCACGTCATTGATAAGGTACTCAGCCCGACCGATACGCCAAATGATATTCCTCGAACTGCACAATGCACAGGAATTCACGACACACTGGTTACTGCCGTTGTTCAAGCAGAATTATTGGAAACCTTGCAAGGCAGCGGACCGTTTACTCTCTTTGCACCAACAGACCAAGCCTTTACGGATGCTGGAATTGATCTCGCTGCGCTCAACACAGCTGAAGGCAAAGCAACTCTTACAGACATCTTACTCTATCACGTTGTATCTGGAGAAGTTCCATCTTCAGCAGTCACAGAATGTATGACTGCAACAGCAGTGAATGGCCAAACATTGGCATTCACAGTAGGAGATAGCGTCATGGTGAATGGTGCAACAGTAACCCTTGCTGATGTAGGAACAAGTAACGGTGTCATCCATGTCATCGACAAAGTGCTCTCACCAACTGATTCTCCAAATAATATCCCGAGAACAGCACAATGTACTGGCATCCACGACTCCCTGGTCGCAGCAGTCATCCAAGCAGAACTGTTGGAGACATTGCAAGGAGCAGGACCGTTCACACTCTTTGCCCCAACAGACCAAGCCTTTGCAGATGCAGGAATTGATCTTGCTTCCCTTGATACAGTTGAGGGCAAAGCAGCTCTTACAGACATCTTACTCTACCACGTCGTATCTGATGAAGTCCCATCGACAGCAGTCACAGAATGTATGACTGCAACAGCAGTGAACGGCCAAACCTTGGCATTCACAGTAGGAGATGGTGTCATGGTCAATGGTGCGAATGTAACGCTCGCTGACGTTGGAACAAGTAACGGTGTGATCCATGTCATCGACAAGGTACTTTCACCCACAGATGCTCCAAACAACATTCCTCGAACTGCACAATGTACAGGTGTTCATGACTCTCTCGTAGCAGCTGTCATTCAAGCAGAATTGTTGGAAACCTTACAAGGTGAAGGGCCGTTTACACTCTTTGCCCCAACAGACCAAGCCTTTGCAGATGCTGGAATTGATTTGGCTGCTCTAAACACACCAGAAGGCAAAGCCACTCTGACTGACATATTGCTTTACCATGTATACATCGGTACAATATCTCCAACAGAAATCTCAGAAGGAATGCAACTTCAAATGGCGAATGGTGATAACACCACATTTTCGCTCATGTCTGCTGATATTAATGGGGCCAACATTACCATTCCCAACGTAATGACATCGAATGGAATCATCCATGTCATCGATCAGGTTCTCATTCCACCAGTTGAAGGGGATGAGAATACTGATGGCGATGCTACCGAATCTTCTGAAGATGAAGAAACGAGTTGGCTTACCTATGTCCTGGTCATAACAGGAGTGATCATCCTGGGTGTTGCAGCAGGCCTACTCTACACACGCAAGCAAGAGAGCAACGAAGTAAGCGGAACCAAGGATTATGCACAAGGCGGAATCATCAATCAACTACAACCTATTGATGCGTCGACTTATACCTCACAACAGACAGTAACCCCGTCTTATGATTCAGGTTATGGGCAACAAGCACAAGCAGTACAACCCGTACAACCGGTTGTCTCAGAACCAGTCGCCCTACAGCAATGGACTGACGCTAACGGACATACCTTCAGAAAGATGGACGATGGAAGCACAATGTGGTGGAATGGAACCGATTGGCAGAAGTATGCCTGATTAAGTTCATTCTTGAACATACAGTAGTTCGACTGGTCGAGTGTTTTTACTCAATCCAATTGCGATCAATACCAATGAAAGCAATATGATTAAGCAACCTGCACAACATCCAACGGAGACAGCCATTGAGCCTGAAGTTGTTGAACCTCCATCAAAGGCGATTAAGATAGCACCGGCGACGAAGGTGACGACTCCAGATATGAGAAAAATAAGATATTATTTTCCAACTGGAGGTGGAGTTTTGATGAGGACTTGCACATTATCATCCCAGTGATGATTATCACATATATTTTGGGAGAAATTTAAACACAAGTAGGTATTGATTCAAAGCAATGGAACCCTCTAGCTTCCTGATGCTCGCAGGGCTATTAGTCGTGGCCTTTCTTCTATCTGGCAGCGTCTCTTTTTCCATTGGCCTTGTATTGATCTACAATAATTATCTTTGGTGGTCAAATGGATTCCAGTATGATGAACTACACGTGATCGTTAATGCAGTAACAATACTCAGTCTAAGCCTTTACATTGCGTTGAATGGATGGGTTGGTCGAAACGAAGATAGAAAATTAAAGGAACTCGATATCAAAGAAATTTATTGATACGTAAATGCTTGAGTATGGGCTACGGTTCATTCTAAAATAGACCTAGTATTAAGATTCCAAGGATGAGAATTATTGCCAAAAGAGGCTTATTTCTCCAGATTTGAACCTCAATGTTGGAGTTTTTCTGATTCTTTCCCATTTCATTTTCTTTTAAGTTAACAACCGTAACTCCGCGAGGATTAATAATAAATTTATGAGATGCCCCATCTCGTTGTTTTGTATAATCATGAATTTCATGATTTAATCCACTTTTATTCCTAGTCAGTAGCTTGTATGTTCCTGCAATCCCAAAAACAACAGAAAACAATAGACATAATGCCGCAACCCCTGCTCCAGCATGCCCATGTGCGGCTCCATGATTCACCACCTGATCAAGTAACCAAAAAGAGGCTAAAGAAAATGCAATGTATACAAAACCAAAAATGGAACGACCATCACCTCCTGCCATAGAATTACAATTACTAAAGTGGAAATAAAGGCATACCCTGCGAATAAGCGTTCATGCTCAAACCCATGGGGTCAAAACTGGTATTCACAAGGGATTGCAGTGGGTTTGTGCATTGACCCTTTGATAAGCCTCTAAAACGATTAAAGCATACTCTGAATCAACATCAAAATTGTGCCATATAAAATCATCAAGCCGACGAAAACACCTACAATGGCACCAATCATTAATTTGAGGAAACTAGGCCAAAAAGTGGATTTTTCGCATCCATCATCTTCTGATGGTTGTGTTTTTTTCTTCTCACGATACTCCATTTCTGAAAAGATGAAGATGAATATGAAAAAGAAAATCCCGAGTCCAACACCGAGTATTAACCCACCGTCCATCATGAAATCTATCCCATCATTGAATATAGCGATATCTCCGCCCGATGAGCAAAGGGAGCCCTTTGCTCAGATGCTTAAGCAGAGGGTACCCTTTGAAAAGACGGGGTGGCAAAAGGGGGCCCTTTGACAATCTCTGGCAATAACACGATTTACAACAGCCGAGTTTGCGGATAGAAAAGGTAAAACCAAATTATTGACCGATAGGTAGTATTGGGGATGCTGTTATCGAGGGTGTTAGAAGTCGAAACCAAGATAATTGGATTATCTCTTTGATTTCAGCTCCACTCATTTTATTCAGTTGGCATATTGTGATAAGCGACATTAATTCGAATATGTTTCTTATTTGCATGCCTATTTTAGCATTCATAATTTTCAAAACTATTGATAGGTATTACGTTCAACCTAAACCTGCAATATTCATACCTTTCAATGAAAAATACGAGGTGTATTACGATCAAGGATTTGTCGAGATGAGGATGGGGCGAGAGTATTATTTTTCTCTCATCATCTCAGTCATACTCTGTATTTTTGGCATAGTAATGATCAATAATTACATTGACTTTTCTTTGACACAGAACCCGTTGGGAGTTTACGACAGCTTATGGGGCTGGCTAGCATTCACACTTTTGTCGTCAATCATCATAGTAGCAGGTATAGGAGCCATCCATATCGTGTCATTGATGGTTTTTGCTGATATGACGAAGTATGAGATACAAGCATTTGAAAAAATAATGCATTCACCACTAAGTGATCTATTTTCTGGGGAAAATATGCGGGGCGATAGAGCTAAATTTTTGAAGGGATATGGATATTTGGAATTAGAATGGGGGAGTGGCGACTTGTTCATTCGGTTGAAGCAATTTGTCAATTCGGTTATTGGCTTCAATATTGCGAATGTTGTACTTTTTTGTTCTTTATGGTTGATACTTGTTCCAGTTGTGACAACTACTGAACCCAGCACATCATCTATACAACTCTATTACAGTATCATTGTAATTTGTTTTTTTTCTTATTATCACCACAATCAGCACATTGGAGCAAGCCTCAGTCGAGTAGAGAAGTTCACAATAAACAGATTGGCGGATGAATTTTCAGAAGAATACAGAAGCTTGATTTCGAAAAAAACTGAAGAAGAATGAATTACACCTAAATTTCAAAGGGTCTTTCCAAATACCCATTGCTCAGGTATTGGCAAAT
>JABGWN010000122.1 GCA_018645535.1 Methanobacteriota archaeon | reverse complement strand
TCCAAAAAATGAAGCGAATTCTTTCTCGAACTTTTCAACTTCCGGTCCCATACTGAAACGATCGCTCTCGATGACTCGCTGGATAGCATCGTATTCTTCATGGTCCCAAGTACTGGTTGCTAAAGGTAAACTCATTCTAATGTCCCCCTGAGATAGTCATACGTGAGCATCAATGCTTCTTCAAATTGCGTTTTTGGTGACCAGCCAAATTCTTTCTGCTTTGAAAGTTCAAGATAGCGCCGTTTTCGGCCTACTGGGCGGGATAAATCATGCTGCAGTTCACCTTCATAGCCGATTACTTTAGCCATGTGCTGATGCATTTCATTGACGCTAACTTCAACTCCAGAACCAACATTCATGACCTCTGGTAACTCAGAAAATCTCAACAATGCTGTATTCAAAAAATCAGCCAAATCTGGTGCGTAAAGGAATTCTCTCTTTGCAGAACCATCGCCCCATATGACAATTGGTTTGTTTCCATTTTCCTTTGCCTGATGCATTCGATGAAGAATCGCTGGCAACATGTGTCCCGTTTCCAGAGAAAAGTTGTCATAAGGCCCGAATAAATTACATGGATGAACGGTTTTGAACGAGACTCCATGTTGTTCATTTGCCATAGCGCATGCCCTGTAGACCACGTATTTTGAGAGAGCATAGCCTTCGATTGGTCCTTCAAAAGCCCCATCTCCAAGTGAATCCTCTCTCAAGGGTTGAGGGGCGTCATTTGGATAGACAGTCGCACTTCCAACGTTGATCATATTCTTGATTCCGTGTTCAATACATGCACGAATAAGATTGAGCCCCATCATTACGTTACTATCGAAAGAATGGTGCTTTTTCGTCGTATTAGAAGCTATTCCGGAAACATAGGCAGCACAATGAATAACAGTGTCAATGTTGGTTGTTGTAAAATAAGTTTCAGTCGCTTTTGAATCGGTTAAATCCAACTCTTCACGGTTTGGAGAATAGACCTGATGGCCGGTTTTCTCAAGGAGTGGAACGAGGTGACGCCCCAACATTCCAGAGCCGCCTGTCACGAGAACATTGGCCATGAGTCTCGCTACTACCTCGACCTTAAATAGGAATGTCCATAGGGAAAATCAATCACTTTGGTGACGAAGATAAGAGGAGTGATGTATTTTGAAAATCCTCATCTGCACAATCTCTCGCAACAACGCAAAGCGATTGAAGAGATGGAAACGACAACTCAATACGTTGCTTGACAACCTCTTGGAGAACAATTCCGTCGAACTTTCCATTTACGAGAATGATTCTACAGATGGCACAGATAGAATTCTCAAGCAATACGCATCGGAGTTGTCCAAGCGATGTATTACGACGTTCACATCAACCAAACTCGGGACTGAACACTTAGTTGGAAAAGAAGGGGCGCGAGTGAAAAATATCGCTGCAGCTCGGAATAATTGCCTTGAACAAGCATCTGATCTGAGCACATTTGACAAGATCATTTTTGTTGAAACTGATGTGATTTACAATCCATCTGACATCACGACATTGTTGCATCATTCTGGTGATATTGTCTCGGGATATACGACCAATGCCATGGGAGAATTCTACGACGCTTGGGCGACAAGAAAAACGTCAGAAGAAACATGGTGGACTCATGGAATTCCTCAAGAAGAAACACCTGTTTGGTCTACGTTCAATGGGGTTTGCGTCTACAATTCAAAGCCCTTCTCCGAAGGAGCAAGATTTGCGGGAATTAATCCGAGAACAAATGAAATTGATTGCGATACTACTGTCATTTGTGAAGTATTTCGCAGCATGAATTACAGTGAAATATTCATGCTTCCAATCAACGTTCGCCACCCACCTAATACATTCAAAGAAGGTCTTTATTATCTCAAACAACGCTTGCTTGGAAGAGGTGCTTAGGATGAGAACTGCACTCTTCACTGTGAGTTTTAATCGACCTGATTTAATGAAACAACTCCTCAATGGGCTTCATGAAAACATCGACGATTTAGATGGCATTGATGTGTATCACTACATCGATGGGGGTCCGAAATCGGACCAACCAGCCATTCAGAAAATAATCGAGAATTCAGAAGTCCCATGCACGTCAGTTGTTCTTCGCGAAGAGAATTACGGTGTTGGTAGAAACCTCATTGGTGCAAGGCGGGACCTGTTTGATGTACATGGATATGAACGTGTTATTTTGATTGAAGACGATCTTATCCCGGGTCCAAACTTCATCAAAACAACCCTCTCGTTAGCAGATTGGGCAAAATCCTACAATGATGTTGGTATGGTTCAAGTTTGGAATCTTCCTCATCGTGAAATTACTGAAATCGATCTGGATGTTGTTGAACCAACGCACGAACACTTCTACTCGTATTGTATTGATGTTCGAGTATGGAACGAAATTAAAGAGACCATTTACGCATATGAAAGCCAGTATTTGCAAGGCGTGTCATATGCAAACAAAGACTGGAGAGCAATTCGTAAGAAATTCATGAAGCCTCGTTATACTAAAAATCGAATTATGAGAGAATCACCACTCTTTCTCCCATCAGATTTTGAACATCCTGCTCCGTTTGGAAAGCGACTAAAGCGTACAGTTCCAACTGGACAGGATGCAATCACAGCACTCGCCTTGTGGGAGAAAGGGTTTGTCCGTATTGCGACCCTTGCCCCACGAGCAGTCATGAAAGGAGTCGATGGTGTACACAGCACTCCTGAAGTCTTTGACAAACTTGGACTCAACAAGCAAGCACAGTATGTTTGGGAACAGGAAGTTCCTCTCTCATTCAGACTTTTGAATGAATGATTCTAGGTCTCGTGTTAAGCCAAATCATCGCCATCCTCTTCAAGGTCAACAGATAGGATTGGTCATGGCAGAAGACATCCTTGACGCGGAAGCCTTCGAAGTTCCTTCTGTACCAGAAATCCCATCTCAACTTATGATCGAGGGAAAAACAGATCCTGCTCGTAGTCGAATTCAACTCAACATTACATTGGGGGCTACAATCGCATTCTGTGTAGCGTTCCTCATTTTTGCAATGACATTTGGGGAAATGCTCACAACCGATTCAGAGAGTCAATCAACCTACGATTGGTGGGAAACTCCCCTAGACCAACGTCACATGATGGATTTACCGATGG
>JABGWN010000121.1 GCA_018645535.1 Methanobacteriota archaeon | reverse complement strand
TTGCTGTGCTTATTGCAATACTAGCAAACTACGTCGACGGACTTATGTCAATCAACGTTGAATTGAACGAAAATGCGTTGATGCCAATCATCGCCACTGGTGTCGCAGGATTACTTGCTGTTACGCCACGTGTACTTCGTGAACTTGGTAACCTTCCTGATTCAATGACTCAAACTAGAATCTCTCTCGCTATGTTTGTCGTTTCTCTTGTCGGTTCAGGACTTGTGGAACAATATGTCGATGCATTCACAGGATTCACATTCTTTGTCGTAACCTTTGTTGGGTATTCACTCGATACACGAGGTCGGCACGAATGGATGACAATGCTTGTTTTCGCTGGTGTTGGTGTTCATTCAGCAATGGACATAACCGCTGCTGCTGCTGTTAATGGATATCTCCCAAGTGAGTTCCTCTTCCCGTCTGGTCAGACTTTTGATGTTGATTCGTTCCAAAAGACAGCCCTTGGTTTTGTCTTCTTTACTTGGTTGACAATCTTCCCAATTCTCGGCCTCGCTATCGGTGTTGCAGGACGTGGCTTATTGAGCCCTGCTGGAGACAAAGGATGGTTTGCATACGGAACTGTCAAAGAAGGAGCATGGAACAGAAATGCACTTCCTCTCCAAATTGCTCTCGTCATTTGGGCTGCAGCTCACTTGCTCACAATATGGCATTTTGATCAAGGTCTTATCGAAGACAGACTCAAACTTGGTGGACTTGGTGGAGTTGAAGCAAACGGCTACGTTGGATATTGGTCTGCGCTTCTAACTGGTATCGTGGCCATCATCGTATCTGGTATGGTTTCAGAACGCTGGCTTACACGTGCTATGACACTCTCTTCACTTTGGATGCTTTACCTCGTTGGGTCATGGTATGAATCTGGATTCTGGGCAAACGAAAGTTTCGATGATTCATGGTCTCCTTTGATATGGCTCGCCATAACGTTCTTCCTTGGTGTTGCAATCTCTATTATTGGTAATCACGACAAGTACGGCGGTTGGTCAAACCGAGAAGAACACCGGCCTAGCGGCGCTCGTGTATTCTGGAATGCACACTGGGCTTCATTGCTTACAGCAGTTGCATTCATTGTGGGGCTTGTTATCCGAATACAATGGTATGCAGTACCTTCAATGTACGCAGCAGGAACTGATAGTTTCGATTTGACTGGAGGTTCTGACCCTTGGTACATGAAGCGAGTTGTCGATTATATTCTTGCGCAGAATGCCCACCTTGTCTTTGACGCTGATAGGTCCTATCCACTTGGAGGAATCAATCCTCGACCACCATTGTTCACATGGAGTCTTGCTCTTGGCGCAATGGCTCTAGAACCATTCGTTGCTGAAGGAGAGGCAGTATGGTGGAGTATGCTCGCACTTCCTGCAATTTACGGCGCTCTTACAATCATCCCTGTAGCAACGATTGCAAAGGATCACTTTGGAAAAGCGACTGGAGTTATTGCGGCTTGGTTGCTTGTATTCATGCCTGCTCACGTAACGCACTCCACTTGGGGTTTGGCGGACCACGATTCATTCGTTATGTTGTTTATCGCGATTGGATTCATGTTCTATCTACGTGCCGTCAAGTATGCCGGATCGGAGAGACTCGTTCGAACAACTTCGATTCGACCTCTTGACATGCTTCGCGCAATGAGTGCTGTTGCTCAGCAACGAAAGTACGCCATGTCAAACGCTGTTTTGGCGGGTGTAGCATTTGGAGCGGCCAGTCTTGGATGGAAAGGATTCGTAGTCGGTCCCTCCATTCTCTTCCTTGCGTATGCAGCACAAGTTGCATTGAATATGTTCCGCAGAAGAGATTCGACAATTATCAGCACTCTCTTCCTGACTATGCTCCTCACAAATCTTTTGATGGCTCTACCTTTCTATGCTCATCCACAAATGAACTTGGTTCTCGATGGAACAGGATTGCAACCATTCCTCTACATTTTGTTCTTTACAATCGTCATCATGTACATTACAACTGGATTTAGAGACAAGCCTTGGCTTCTCGTTTTAGGTACTCTTGCCACAGGCGCAACAATCTTCTTTGCTATTCTGTACGTCTTGAAAATCACAGATGTTAGCAACGCATGGGATGTTTTGTTCACTGGAAGCGGATACTTCACAAAGACCAAGATTTTTGGAACAGTTGCTGAAGCAAATGCTCCAGATCGAGGATACATGTTTGCAAGTTTCGGACCTGTTGTGTTCGTACTAGCACTGGTTGTTGGACTCATCTCCTTATGGAAGACATTCAGTCAACGAAGTCAGATCTCCCTTGTCTTTGGTATCTGGATATTTGCTGCTTCTTACATGTCCTGGACTGCAGCTCGTTTCCTCTTCAATGCAACTCCTGTTGTAGCCATCATGGGCGCTGCGGGAATTGTTGGATTGTGGAAGTGGTCAAATTGGGACGGACTTGTTCGAACTTGGCGTCGAGCGGGAATACGCACACCTTCAGATCGTATTGCAGGAGCCAGAAAGGCTGTTTGGAGAACCCCTTC
>JABGWN010000120.1 GCA_018645535.1 Methanobacteriota archaeon | reverse complement strand
TCTACCATTATATCATATCCTTGTATTGTATTTCAATTTCTGAAATCGTTTCTGCATCTGGGTAATAAGTGGAGCTTTTCCATTGTGTTACTCCATCTTCATCGATGAGCATGAGCGTAGGCGTTCCTGGCATTCCATAATATTCGAAAACGGTCGAACTGAGTTTGGTCTCATCATCGTATTTTCGAATTGGATCTTCATCCGATGGCAACGTTATCGGCCAAGGAGTGTAGTGATTGCTTTCAGGGGTTCCAAACTCAAGAGCCACGTCTTCTTGAGATTCAAAAGAAGGGTATCGTGCAATTGAAACGAGTTGGAGGGGAGGTTCCATTTCCATCCACTCTTGATGGCTCAAACGAAGTTCATCGGTCCAGTCTTTACAACCGATACAACCTACGCCAATGAACAAAATCAAGACAGGGCCTTCTGAGAGGTTATCTTTCAAAGAGTACGTCGCTTCAGAGTCTTCTGCTCTATCGAGTGTCTGCAGAGTAAATACACGTCCCTCTTCTGCAACAGGGTTAATGCAACCAGATAGCATAAGCAATGCTACGAGGACGCCAATGATTCGCAAGTTGAATCACTCAGGCCTTGGTTGTCGTGACGCTTTCCTTCTTTGGGGTTGGGTTGCGGGGTCGAGCAGCGACCTTGGGACGCTTGACGTCCTTGAACCAAGAGTCGACGCCATTCCAATCAGGTCTCATACCGAGATCTGCGAGAACGAGTTTGCTGCTGATTCGTGCGCTTTCAAAGATGGTTGGAAGGCCGCTACCTGGGTGTGTGCCTCCTCCAACAATGTAGAGGTTGTTTGCTTCTTCGAAGCGGTTGTGAGGACGTCGCCATAGCATTTGCTTGAGGTCGTGAGTTAGGTTGAACACGGCACCTCTGTAGATGTCGGATGCGCCCCAATCATCTGGTGTAATGACAGTCTCAGAAACGATGTGGTCTGCGATGTCATCGTATCCAAGTTTTGCCAACTGCTTCACGATTGTTTCGCGGAAGTCTGCCTTGATGTCATCCCAAACGATGCTTTCATGCTGGTTGGGTACTGGTACGAGGACGTAGATGGTTGAGTGGCCTTCAGGAGCAAGAGAGTCATCGGTGATGGAAGCGTTTTGGACATAGACAGACGGATCATCCCATGTTAGTTTATGGTTCGTGATATCTCGCAGGTTCTCTTCGTAAGATGAGGAAGCATAGATTTGATGGTGTGGGTGATCGTACTTTTTGTCAACGCCGAGATACAACATGAAAGTGGAGCAAGAGTAACCCTTCTTCTCGAGTTTCTTATTGGACCACTTCTTTCGCTTTTCATCAGGGACCAGAGTGGTCATAGCGTGGGCGAAGTCTGCATTGACGACGACCTTGTCAGCAAGCATTTCTTTCCCTTCGATGCGTACTCCTGTTACGGTTTTTCCTTCATAGATCAATGACTTTACAGGAGTGTTGAGGTGGATTTTAACACCCATCTCTTCTGCAATTTCTGCCATTCGAGCTGTGATGCTTCCTAGGCCGCCCTTGGCGTGGAAAATTCCGTGCTCGTATTCTAAGAAAGCGAGGATGGTGAACAGTGAAGGTGCGTGGAAGGGACTCATTCCGAGGTACTTGGTTTGGAATGACATTGCCAATCGAACGCGTTCATCGTCGAAGTGCTTTCCAAGATCACCGGCAACACTTGCCCACGGTTTGAGAACCGTAGCCACTCGGATGGCTCGCTTTGAGAGCACATCCAATGGGCTTGACCAAGGAGTCTGAAGGCATTCCTTCGACAAGTTGAGTTTCTTGCGATTTTGTTTCACGTAATTCTTGAATCCATTAGCGTTCTTATCGCCTGCAAGCTCACGAATGCGTTCTGTCATTTCTTCGAGGTTGCTCGTGGCATCGATGTGACCGCCTGCTCCAAACACCAAGCGGTACATTGGGTCAAGTGGCATCAGGCCGAGTTCTTTGTGAGCATCTCTACCAATGGCTTGGAAAATCTCTTCGATGACTTCAGGATAATGGAAGAAGGTTGGGCCTCGGTCAAAGGTGAACCCATCTTTCTTGTACAATCTGGTACGTCCGCCGACTGCTTCTGCTTTTTCGAGAACGGTTACGTTCAACCCAGAGTGGGCGAGAAGCAAAGCAGAGGCGAGACCACCGGGACCAGAGCCGACAATTATCACATTTTGAGCATCGCTGTTAGACATGGTTATTCTACCGGGATTCGGCTTATAAAGCGGCGTTTTCAACCATCTAGCCGGTTGTTTTCAGATTCCCATCCCAGAAGGTTGAATTATCAGTTCCTTGAGATGTTTTTGACTTCAGAATTCGGCAATTCAACAATCGATGCAAACTCATCGAGATATGGGCCCATGGATGTGATGAGATCGACGTTTGGTTGTCCGCGAAGGACCATCCCATCCATATACATCAATGAGCGAATGATTGGAAACGCCTCTTCACCAAATCGACAACCAGCAAGAACAGCACATCGAACTGTTTTCATCATTTGTTGGGTGAGGGAAATTTCACTGACTGTTTTTCCAATAAATCCAGTATAAATCTCATGCATGCTCGCCATGTATTTTTCTTTGGCTGCACCGCTTGGAGGTGTATCTGCCATCAATAACATCGCCTCGAAGGATTGATCCAATTCTCCTTTAGCAAGATGGAAAAAGAATCCAAACAGGGCAGAACGAACTTTATCCGGAGCATGAGATATTGCACCTGTGTCGATAAATGTGAACATCCCTTCATCATCCACCATAGCATTCCCTGGATGGAGATCTCCGTGGAAGGTTCCTATACCGAACATAAACGCCCCATGAATTCGGAAAAGTTGCAGAAGATTATCCCAGGACATTGTTCCTTCAGCGAGTCGATCTTCAAGAGTCGGAGATTCGATGTGTTCCATGACGAGAATATGTTCGTTAGAAAGTTCTGGCCAAACGCGTGGGAAGGACAACAACGGCATTGGGAATTTATCCTCGACTTCTTTGGCCTTTTGTTGCAAAAGTTCAGCGCCTTCT
>JABGWN010000001.1 GCA_018645535.1 Methanobacteriota archaeon | reverse complement strand
ATTACAGACACAGTCATTATCGGATCAGGAGATTCCGTTGCTTCATTCGACGTCGCTTCTCTCCTGAAAGCTCACAAGGATAGCGGAGCAAAAGCCACAATGGCTCTTTGGGAAGTTGATGATCCAAGTCCATTCGGGATTGTGGGTCTGTCTGGTTCAATTGACGGTGTAGTCGATGGTGAATTACGTGAAGGATACATTCGAAAGTTCAAAGAAAAGCCAACTCCTGAAGAAGCTTTTTCCAATGTAATCAATGCCGGATTGTATATTCTTGAACCTGAAGTAATGGCTCTTGTTCCTGAAGGTGAGAAGTATGATTTCTCAAAGAATCTCTTCCCTCGCCTCTTAGAAATGGGCTGGCCAATGTATGCAAAAGCTATCGACGGTGTTTGGTTTGATGTCGGTTCTCCCAATGAATTGATCAGAGCACAACATGTTTTGATTGAACAACGAAAGAGTCTACCATTTCCAATGCCGGATGGTTCCGTCGATGGGAATGGTTCCTTTGTTTCAAACACCGCCCATCTCGGTGAACATGTTGAACTCCACAAATCAGTTGTTGCAACGGACTGTTCAGTAGGAAACGATTCCTCTCTCAGTGAAACTGTGCTTATGGAAGGGGCAAGCGTTGGTTCAAATGTATCACTGTCTGGATGCATTCTTTCACCAGGATCTATTGTTGAAGACAATGTTTCAGCAACCAATCTTGTTCTTGGCGATGACGAGCGCTTGAAAAATGACGATATTCGTATTTCCTGAAGGAAAAGTAGGGATTGGGTTCTAATACCCTCGCTCATTACGAAGCATCATGTCAGCAAAGCGTACTTATGATCGAACATGGGAAGAGATTGAAGCCATGCTTGGTCGTGCTGAACGAAAGATGAACGAATGGAAAGGTTGGTTCGAGGAATGTCGACAACGTGGAGACCGTGAAGGAATGAAGGACGCAGTTCGCAATTACAAGGCTCTAGAAGGAGTCATTAAGACGCTAAAATGGACGCTTGGAGACGTGTCTGTTGATACGCCACTCGAGTGATTCACCAACCACGTTGATCGAGTCGAACTTCTAAGGTTTCAAGTTCATCGCCTTTCATTGCATCGCCTTTTGTCATAGCCATAGCTTCAGCAACCTTTGCACCATCATTGTAGTGCGCAGTTGCCATCACAATTGCATCGGCCATTGTTGGAGGATCATCAGACTTGAAGATTCCAGAACCAACGAAGATACCATCCATACCCATTCGCATCATGTGGGATGCATCTGCTGGTGTTGCGATTCCACCTGCTGAGAATGTAACGACTGGAAGGCGGCCTAATTCTTTGACATCGTCAAGAATCGAGCGAAGAGAGGAGCGCATTGCATCGTCAATAGGTCCGAACGGAGTTTCAAAGTGCGTTCCAGGTAGTTTGGAAGTGTTCGCAAGTACTCGGAACCGCTCTGCGATGAGATCTGCAGTTTCGTCGAGAAGGTCATCACTCATCGATTGCACTTGTTTAATCTCTTGAGTGATTAAGCGGGAATGTGTAACTGCAGCAACAAGGTTTCCAGTTCCTGCTTCACCCTTCGTACGAATCATTGCAGCACCTTCGTAAATTCTACGAACGGCTTCTCCGAGTTCTGTAGCTCCACAAACGAATGGAATCTCGTAGGCTTTCTTGTCGATGTGGAAGAATGGATCTGCTGGAGTAAGTACTTCAGATTCATCAACCATGTCAACGCCCATTGCTTCTAGAATGCGTGCTTCTCCTTCGTGACCGATACGCGCTTTTGCCATAACTGGAATTGAAGTACAATCCAGAATACCTTGAATCATGTCAGGGTGGCTCATGCGAGCAACTCCACCAGCAGCACGAATATCGGCAGGGACACGTTCTAAGGCCATGACTGCAACAGCCCCTGCCTCTTCGGCAATTGCTGCTTGTCCAGCGTCTACGACGTCCATAATGACGCCGCCTTGTTGCATTCTAGCAAATCCTCTCTTGAGGAGGTCGCTTCCGTGTCGGAGTTGGGAGAAATCTGTATGTGTCATGGCTCTCATTCCAATGGGGGGTTTAACCCTTCAAGAAGGTTGGTTAACTGCCACAGCCAAAATCAGGAGCCAAGAACCGGAGAATCGCCTTCTGCAATTTCTGCATCAGCGGCTTCTTCTTCGTTTCTGTCAATCCATGCTTCTTCTTCATCAGGGACATCTGTATCTGCGAAAATTGCTTCAACTGGACATTCAGGTACGCATGCTCCACAGTCAATGCATTCGTCTGGATCGATAACGAGGTATGTGTCCATTTCACGGAATGCTTCGACTGGGCAAACAGCGACGCAATCTTGGTACTTGTGGCCTACACATGCTGAGGTGACAACGTGAGTCATGACTTTTCGAGTGTAATCACCTACTTGAATGCTATTCATAGCGCCATGTCAGTTTAGGTTGGCCGAAAAAAATCACTGAAAGACTTGCATCGCTATGTCTGATGCATCTTGTCCAGGATAAACTGCAACCTTCATTCGAACTTTGATAACTGGCCCTTCGTGGTCTTGCGGCGTTAGAGAAACTACTTGGCCGACAATTTTCTCTAAATCAAATCGAGCATGAATAACATTATTCTCATCCATTCGTTGT
>JABGWN010000010.1 GCA_018645535.1 Methanobacteriota archaeon | reverse complement strand
GGTTTTCCTCTTCTTTACCTGTAAATTTCTTAATGAAACGGAAGAGAATTCTGGAGAAGATCATTGAAGCAATGAAGATTAGAGTAGTTGCCCACCATGGTGCCTCTGTAGAGGTTGCGAAGAAGTACGCCACGAGAAGGATCCCAAATCCATAGACAGCTCGAAATGCTGAATAGAACAGGAATGATTTGAACAAAGAATTGGTTCGAAGTCTCTCTATGAATGAGGCTTCACTCATGTAACTTCCAAGGAGCGGAACTAATCAAGATTTCTTGAACAATGCATACAGAACATACAGAACCATGACACCCGAGACAACTCCACTTCCGAAAATCATGTAATCACTACTTTCGAAACTAGATTCTTCCATATTCGTAGGTTCATAACTTGCATCAGAATCACTACTTTCTCCAATGAGTTTGAGTGTTACACTCGTCGAATCCGAGACACATCCAGTGCTGCTATCGCAAGAATACTGGGAAGTGACCACAAGATCCAATGTATGCAAATCAACCAGCCTCGAACCTTCACGTTTGGCAGATGGCGATGATTCAACTGGCGCTGTAATCGTTAAAGATACCTCTAAGGATTGCTGTTCACCCAAATCGATGGTTGGACTTGAAATTGTAACAATATATCCTAGGAATTCAAGTGATGTTCTCGAAGTACTCGAAAGAGACAGTTCGATAGAATCGGCTCCATTACCTAGATTGGCCACAATGAACTGAAGATTTGCATCTTCTCCAAGACCGACTTCAATGAGAGATGTTTTTGCCGACACAGAACAATCACCGTAACGGAGAATTTCGACGACGATGTTTGAATCATCCTTTGCAGCATTTGCCGGAGGAACACCGCTGATTTCCTGTACACTAACTTCAACATTGACGCTATGTGAACCAGCAGACATTCGTTCTTCTGCAACAATAACAAGATCGAAGGATTCTGAACTACCTCCCTGAATAATAAGTGAACCAGGAGCGGAATACGTTAGGTTCCCAGTAACTGTAATTCTGATTTTCTCTTCATAAATTGTTGGGTTTTCAACAACGCAGGTAACGCTCTCAGTGGTTGAGCTGCCAGGAGATACTGAAATTTGCATGATTTCCTCACAATCAATCGTAACTGAAGCAGATGGTGCTTGGGCAACAACTGACAAAGTGGAACTTATCAGAACGCCAAATATCATAATTATGATACATAGATTCCTGACCCGCATAACAATCATTTTGCAGTGTAGTAGAAAAACGTTTCACCGACAGATTAGGTTTTGGAGAAAAATGCGCGGCAAGATTTCAATGTGATCGCTAAATCTTTCTCATGAATGACTTCATCGGCATGAGCTATAGGTCGTTCATCCCATGGATTGAAGCAGATTGCATGAGCTGCTTCCTCGAACATACCGATATCTCCTGCTGAATCGCCAACTGCAATGATTCGATTAGAATCAACTCCAAGCCTTCTCTGCAGCATACGAACAAGTGCTCCTTTGCCGTCCATTTGAACTTGGTAACGCCCATAATCACCAATAGGCAATGAGCCATCCGCATTCTCAGAACCTACAAGCCAACCATTTGTAAAAACGTGCAATCGGGTATCATAGCCGTTTGCGAGTCGCTTTGAGGTATGGCGATCGATACCACCCCAGCGTCGCTTCCATTTTTTATCGCTTGGAAAAAGAGTCGAAATATCACGTGCAGTTTGTTGTAAGCCACCACTTACAATGGCTACATGATGACCATCATCGAGTAATTCTTGGATGAGCAGTTTGTAATTCTTCATCATCGGCATGCCCACCATACAGGCACGCAAGTCTGCATCGCTTATTGGAAACCCATGCTTCTCAAGCCAACTATCCTTGATCAATGCTACATCGAGTTTAATCCAGTCCCATTCATCCAAAAGGCCTTGATTGTACAATTCAAAGGATTCATCATTATTGATTCCTAAGTTATCGTAAACGAATTGCCAAGTCGAAAGATGATCGACTAAAACACGGTCCATATCTAAACAAATCAATCCAGTCATCGAATCACTCCTTATTTGGCCACTCATATTGAGCTTGTATTTGCTCAACCTGCTTACCCATAATGTAGAGCATCAATGCAATCATCATAGCAAAGAGTCCAAACAACGTCATAGCAATCGTTGCAAAAGTAACTCCAAGAGATTCTGTAGTCAACTCAGTAAATGTATCGACGACACCTCCTGAGAGACGATATCCAAGAATAAACAACACTAAGCCTGGGATTCCGAATAAGAACAGTGGGTGTCTTGATTGGATCATCCACATGAATAATTGGGCAAATCGGGAAGCTGTGGCAAGGGACTCGCGTTGAGGGAGTGTCGGCAATGCTGTTGATTGTACAATACGTACGCGAAGTGAAGCAGAAAGGTCATGCGCTGTACATGAAATCGGTGAGTTCGAAAGTTCTTCCAGACCAGTATTACTCAATGATGAATGTTGGAATCTGGATTCAGAAAGAATACTTTCAGACGGACTGTCCACATCACCAGAATCTGACACCAGCCCAACGTAAACATCCCATCCTTCTCTTGAGCGATTGAGATGCAGAGGAAACTCTCGCAAGGACCATTCCTTGTTTACATTAATAATCAGATAATTATCAACTGGGTCAAGATTCGAGTCAGATAAGGTTTTTGAGATATTGATTAAGTTATCATGATCTGTTTCAAGGAGAGTACAGCCGATTTCTTCGACGAGAATTTTTGTTTCATCCTGTGAACCGAGGTCAATAAAGACGACATCATCAGTTACTTGACGTGCTCGAGTGAGAAATGATACGACACGAAGTTCGATATCTTGCCCGACGCCAATTACCCGTAAGGTGCCTTTAACCACAACCTCTGGTCGACGTCCTACCTTTCAATTCTCCCTCATGGGGATTGGGACACAACCCCTTTTGTGGACGAACGATTGGAATGTACATGCTGGAAGGACAATACATCGGTGTTGTCATCCCTGCCCGTAATGAAGAACACCATATACGAACAGTCTTGGAAACTCTTCCTGAGTTTATTGATATGGCTGTTGTCATTGATGATGGCTCAACAGATAATACAAATCAACGAGCCAATTCCGTTCAAACCTCCTTTGAAAAAATCATCCTACAGACGAATGGAATTGGTGTCGGTGGAGCGATTGACAAAGGTCACCAATATATTCTCAAGAATCTAAAACATCCATTCATCAGTGTCGTTATGGCAGG
>JABGWN010000119.1 GCA_018645535.1 Methanobacteriota archaeon | reverse complement strand
TCGAAACCTACGAACCATTGAATCGAGAGATGGTTCGACAACAACGCAAACGCGCGTCAAAGAGCACGGGCACTTCATTCACGTCAATCCTGCTAAAACATATTTTTCTGGGCGTCTGAGCGAACAGCGTAAGATGACACACCAATCAATCTTGAAGTTTAGAGAAGGGTTTGATCGGCCACTGGTTGTGTTTGATCCCTATGCAGGAGTTGGCCCTTCAATGGCCTATTTGTACACCGATTCAGAACTAACGGAATGCGTTTATGTTAACGATATGAATCCAGAAGCCCGCGATTTACTGGAAACGAATATGAACATATTTGACAATAAGCGGAGCAAAAAAGGAACCTTCGTTGTTGAAACAATGGATGCAAGATTGATGAAATCGTCGAGACCAGAAACAAGAAACATGGCAGATGTTCTCTTGGTCAATTTACCCCATGAAGGCGTGAATCATTTGCCTGAACTTCTTCCACTCTTATCGGATGAACGTGTAATGCTCTGCGGATGGTCAATTATCGAAAATAGTCAAACAGAGCGTTTTATGAATTCACTCAAAGCGATAATTAGCAAAGGTGGACGTGAGGTTGAATCCGAGAGGCTAGACATCGTGAAAGGGTTTTCAGCGACAAAATCAATGGTACGCTATGAATGTATATTGTTCAGCAAAACCAATCGTTGAATTGATGAACAGGCAATGGTTGGGATGGTCATGCGCAACGTCGTCCAATGCCAATGTGGTGCGAGTATTGACATCGCGGGGATTACCCCTCGTAAAGATGGAATCAAAGTCTGGTGCCGCGTTTGCGGCACAGTAACAACTCATTATCGTGAGGAGTAGGCGCCCACTCCGGGAATTGAACCCGGGTCGCAGGAATGACAATCCTGCATGATAACCTCTACACCAAGCGGGCGGTATCAGTCTGCCGTGACGGAACCGCTATTTAAGCCGCGAGGTATGGCATAGTCAGGGACGACCATGGACGGCAAGAAAACATCTGCAGAACAAGCACGAGAACAGGCTGAACAGGCGACACTCGGTTCGATGCTCGATGGCGCATTCGGAGCAATGGATGGAATCGAAGGGCCACCAGAACCCGAAACACAATCTTCAGAGCCAGAAGAGACCGAAACTCCTGATCAAACCGTTCCACTAAACATTTCAACCACAGAATCTGGCCCAACAGGCCCCCCAACAGGTCCTCCAAGCGACCCTCCCTCGGAAGCTCCAGGTCC
The DNA here is from genome assembly GCA_018645535.1 of Methanobacteriota archaeon. Taxonomy (GTDB): domain Archaea; phylum Thermoplasmatota; class Poseidoniia; order Poseidoniales; family Poseidoniaceae; genus MGIIa-L2. The sequence goes on along the minus strand of JABGWN010000119.1, from coordinate 2,111 downwards.
AACAGGCCCTCCAACCGGTCCACCTAGCGGCCCTCCCTCAGAAGCTCCAGGTCCAACAGGCCCTCCAACCGGTCCACCTAGCGACCCTCCTTCAGAAGCTCCTGGTCTAGTTGAAGAGGTCGTGACACAAGAATCAACGCCTGACGTTTTGGTAGAACAACCGGCTGTGGAGTCAGAACCGCCCTCTGAGCCCAACCATGAGGTCGAACAAGAGCATACTCCTGTTGTCGAAGAACCCACAGATCTCCCCGAAGAAGTTCCAGAACCAGTAACTATTCAAACAGATGAACCGCAGCCAATGGAACAACCAGTAGAAGAGATGGAACAGGTTTCTTCTTCCATCGAGGAACCCGCCAACCAAGAAGAAATAGCGCGATTAACTGCTGAAATTGAGCGGCTTCGAAGCGGCCTAGTTGGCGCTGCAGAGGTCATCGAAGAGTTAGAAGAAACGCCAATGCCCCCAATCGTCTTCGATAATATCGTAGTTGCTCCACATCTTGTTGCGGATTTTGCTCGAATGGGTAGACAACTCAATCAAGCGAATTTAGTTAAGGGTTCCATGGGATCTATGTCCATGCTCCATCCAGATGAGCCTGGTCTAATGATCAGTACGCGACATTCGACTTCACTTGCTCGCCTTGATGAGCGAGGGATTGTAGGTGGGCGTTTAGGAGGAACGCCACCGCGTGGTTCAATTGCAGATTGGAAGGTTCACGAAGTTTTACTCGCATCAGTATCAGTCGTAACAGGCGGCCCTGCGGCAGCGATTCACATGCATGGCCCATACACAACTGCTGCAAGTTGTGAGAAAGACCTCATTATCGTCCAACCAATCGATGTAATCGGTAAAGAACAAATTGGAAAAGTCGTTATTGTTGATCCAGATGGTATGGATACGGAATTCCTTCGTCAAGTCGCAGAGGCTTTGAATCAGGGAGGCCTACGATGCGTAGTTGTTCGTGGGCATGGTGCTTATGCAGTCGGTGCTAATTTAGACCAAGCAATGGCAAACGCAGCAATGCTTGAGCATTCTATGCAAATTCTTCTTCTTGCACGACAGGCCAATCTGAAATTCTGATCATTCTTTGCGATCTCTGCAAACCTGAACGAAATTTTCAAACATTTCCTTTCCGAATTCTGAATCGTTGACTTCGGGATGGAATTGCAAACCAAAGCGGTCTCCGTCTTTGTTTTCCATGCCTTGAACTTTACATGAAGGGCTGCTTGCAGTAACGAAGAAATTATCTGGCATTTCGTGGACTTCATCGTTATGTGACTCCCATACCGTTTGCTGTGTGTTCGTTCCAGCAAAGATTTTGCCACCACCATCGTGAAGTTCGATTTCCATCGCTCCAAATTCAGGCTCTGGGGATTCTCTCGCATCTCCTCCATAGAAACGGGCCATGAATTGATGCCCAGCACATATCCCAAGAATAGGAATATCCAATTTTAGATACTCGGCACAATTCCCTAATTCTCCGGTCAGTCCCACGCGTGCAGCACCACCTGATAGGATCAAACCGTCAAGTTCTCTCATGTCCTCAACAGGAGTGTCATTGGGGATAATCTTCGTATCGACTTTGAGATAACGCAACATCCTCCACTCACGATGCGTCCATTGGCCGCCGTTATCAACAACATCAATGACAAGTGCATCCGCTTTGCTCATGTTCCGATTCGTGCCGAGAACATCCATGAACTTGCCGAATCGTCGCGACTTCATATACTGTTGAAGTTGAGCAGTTGTGAGGAACTACAATGTTGGACAAAACATACACAGTACACGTAGCAAGAGAAGGCGGTCATGAGCAAGAAACCATGACTCGTCAAGGTATCATCGATATGGTATCAACAAACGATAACACATGGGTCTTTGTTGATTCACAAATGGTCAGTGTTGAAGAACTTGAGACCATCGAACTCAACAACTCAACCGAAATCAGAATTAACCCAGGAATGGTTGGTGGAAGCGAGACATTCCAGGTTTTTATTGCAAACCAAACCGGCGACCAAGCGGTTATGATGAGCAAGGAAGAGATTGTTGGGGAACTGTCACAAAACCAGGGCAACTGGTTGTTCGTTGACGGCCAAATGGTTGATGCAAACACACT
>JABGWN010000118.1 GCA_018645535.1 Methanobacteriota archaeon | reverse complement strand
TGAGCCGCTAACTCCAGTTCCCCAAGGTGCGCCTGCAAGACCTGCAAGGCCTGCAACAGCAGAGATTGTTGCTGCAGTTGAGATGGAGAGGTTTGCTGCACTGTTTGCTCGTAAATCGATTGAACCGCCGGAGCCACCGCCACCACCGTTTCCACCATCATACATACCGATGCATACACCGATACAGTCTCCGTCAGCACCGTCGCCACCGTTTCCTCCTTCAGCTTCGACGATTGCTGTTGAATTGAGAGTAAGTTCATTCGACTTCATAATAATGCTGCCACCAGAACCGCCACCAGCACCAGGTCCTCCGTTTCCAGAGCCGTTGTTGTATCGGTAACCTTGTTCTCCATCTTCACCAATCGCAGTAACTGTTCCATCAATGTTGATGACATCAGCGTAAACAATAATTCGACCGCCACCATTTCCTCCAGAGGAAACGAGATTTCCGTTCGAATCAAAGACATCTCCACCGTTAGATCCGGTTTCATTGCCAACCCCGTAAGAGGAGCCACCGTTTGTTTGGCCAGTCGAAAGACCGCCACCATCGCCACCGCTTCCGTAGTGACCGGCGCCACCTGCTCCTTCGCCTCTGAAGTTGGCAGGGAGGTTAACAGATGTTCCAACACCTTGGGTATTGACTGGACTATCATAGGCAATGATTGCGCCTCCAGATGCAATCGTGAGGGTGTTGACCGTGAGAATCAAATCTCCCGTTGCCACAATTGAACCACATGGGGAAACAATTCCACAGCCGATGAAAACATCATCATAGGAGTGGCTACCATTGAGGTAAGTTGTGTTGAGAACTGTAAGATTGGTCAATCCTACGCCGGGAGGGCTTGCTTTTGCACTTGAACTTGCACTAATGGCAGGAGCTGCCAGTGAGATGGACATCGTTGCTATCATTAGGGTAATCAAAACGGTTGAGATTCGACGCGTAGACTCTTCTCTATGGCTGGCCATGTTCTTATGGGAACCTCATCGCTTATCAGCATCTCGGCTTCAGGCCACTCAAATAGCGGTCGGGGCAACATGCCCATCCTTTTTATCATCGGGTTTGCGAACTCGTGACCAGACTCCACTCATGAGTTCGTCATGGTGGTCAGCACAGTAGTGAAATCGTCGGTATGCTTCACGGAATGAGTATGCTTTCTTTCCAGTTGCTACGAGGTATCCTTCAGGCGAAAGTCGCGATACAATTGTTCCTATCGCACTGCATCCAGTATAATCGCATGCAGGTTCGTCGCTCATGTAATTACCTAACCTTCATTCTTATTGAACTGTTGCTTTCGTTTAATCTTCGTCTTCCGTTTCATCGGGTTCAATGACGACTAAGGGGACATTAGCTTCAATGGCTTGTCCTTCCTCACAAGATACTGAAATGACAGTACCGCTGATCGGTGCTTGGATTTCATTTTGCATTTTCATGGCTTCAAGGATGAGAATAACTTGGCCTTCTTTGACAACTTCTCCAAGAGATACTTCTACAGTGACGACTTTACCAGGAATATTGGCAGAAACTGTTCCGCTTTTCTTTTTCTTTGTTCCACTGCTTCTGCGTGCTCGTGGTGCAGCCTGAGCATTTGGAACTTCGATATTGAAGGTTTTTCCTTCAACGATAGCGTCCCATGAACCATCATCCTTTGCTGTGAGTTCAATCTCAAATTCAACACCGTCGACTTTCACTGTTCTTTTTTCAGTCATATATTCATCTCCATGGGCTGCGGCTACTTCGTTGAGCCATGAGCGAAGATTTGCCCATGACAATTCTGCGATGGTCTTGCGCCCATGCTTCACCAGATTGCCGCCCTCTTCCTGATGGGTCATCTGAGCCAGCATCAACCATACTTAGAACTGCAGCGATAGCGGCCATTCGTAGTGTTTGATCATCGGTCATGAGAACGCCTCAAAGTGGAATATTACCATGCTTCTTTGCAGGTCGGATTTCTTCTTTATCCAAGAGCATTAAGAGGGCTCTCGAAAGTTTAGAACGGGTTTCGCTTGGTTCGATAACATCGTCGATGTATCCCATAGCAGCTGCCTTGTATGGATTTGCAAAGGTCTCTGTGAAATCGGAGACAAGTCGCTCACGTTCTTGTTCTGGATTCCGGGCTTGTTTGAGTCTTCTGCGGTGAATAATTTCGACGGCTCCATCAGCACCCATAACCGCTAATTCAGCACCTGGCCAAGCAACGTTGTAATCTCCACGAATGTGCTTTGAAGACATGACATCATACGCTCCACCGTAGGCCTTTCGAAGAATCACTGTAAGTTTTGGAACAGTTGCTTCAGCATACGCGTAGAGTAACTTAGCCCCGTGACGAATGATTCCTCCCCATTCTTGATTTGTCCCAGGTAAGAATCCGGGTACATCTTCGAGAGTCACCAATGGTATGTTGAATGCATCACAAAATCGTACAAATCGTGCTGCTTTATCGCTTGCATCGATATCAAGACATCCTGCGAGAATCTTTGGTTGATTTGCAACAACGCCAACAGTATGTCCTGCTAAATGTCCAAATCCACAAACAATGTTCATTGCATAATCTGCTTGAACCTCCAAGAAACCACCGTCATCAAGGACTTCTCGAATAACATCAATCACATCGTAAGGTTTGCTGGAATCTTCTGGAATGATGTCACTCAAGACATCACAGGTTCGGTAAGGATCATCTGAAGTTTTTCGAACTGGAGCTCGAGACATATTGTTTGAAGGGAACATGTCGCAAAGATCTCGTGCGAGTTGAATCGCTGAATCATCACTATCTGCAGTGAAGTGAGAAACTCCTGACTTCGATGCATGAGTCATTGCCCCACCTAAGTCTTCGAATGATACGACTTCGTTTGTTACAGTCTTGATGACTTCAGGTCCTGTGATGAACATATGTGCTGTTTTGTCGACCATGATCACAAAGTCAGTGATTGCGGGACTGTAGACTGCTCCACCTGCGCATGGACCCATGATGACACTGATTTGAGGTACAACGCCTGATGCACGTACGTTGCGGAAGAAAATTTCAGCATAGGATCCGAGTGATGCAACTCCTTCTTGGATACGTGCTCCGCCTGAGTCGTTTAGGCCAATGACTGGCCGTCCAGTTTTGAGAGCCATATCGAGGACTTTGCAGATTTTCAGACCATGCATTTCTCCTAAGGAACCTCCATAGACAGTAAAATCCTGAGCGAACGCAAACACTTCTCTGCCGTTGATCATTCCATGGCCGGTAACAACACCATCGCCTGGAATAACGTTCTTATCCATGTCAAAATCACGACATCGATGTTCAACAAGTGCATCAATCTCTTGGAATGAACCATCATCAAGGAGCATCTCAAGTCGCTCACGTGCTGTCATTTTCCCTCGATTGTGCTGTGCTTCAATTCGTGCTTGTCCGCCTCCTGCTTCACTTCGAGATTTCCTTGCACGAAGGTCATTGAGACGTTTTTCTGTTGAAGACATCTTGCTCACCAGTTCCTGCTTGGGCATAACGCCCTTATTGGTTGCCCTTGATTACAACGGTAAATGTGGGCGTTCAAGAGGTTCGTAAGTGAACCACTTCCCAATCTTCTTTTCCGTATGGTGGATCTTTCCAGTCTGGATCACCTGGTAGAATAAGTCCCTCGCCAATAGATGCCATTTGTTTTGCCAATTGATGATGCATTCCAATCAGATCTTGCCACTCCACTTGACCACTACGTAACTTGAACCAAAGCCGTAGATTCCTCCATGACTTGCACAAGCGCTCGAACAATTTGAGATGTAGGCGTGCAGAAATTGGCCACCATACGAGTAGAATCAAAGATACGAGTGGCCATGGGATAAATGCTAATCCTGGAAGGATATAACCTGGTAATTCAACATCCTGTAAAAAAGAATTTTTAGACGCAAGCAACCATCCTATAGAAATAGAAGTAAAGACCCACCAAATCGGGTAGAGGGCTACCGAATAGAGAAGTTTCATTGATCCTATTGCAGAATGATGGTCTTCGTTCTTGGACTGGATGATGATGACAAGTCGAATGAACATGTAGGGGACAATCGCTCCAATCATTGCAGACCAAGTCACTATTCCGAGCATCCAAGAAGCAGACCAAATCCACAAGAGCATGTTTTTCAAAAAGGCAGTTTTGGATATTTTCTTTTCACGGTCACGTAATTCCCATGATCGGAGTCCAATGTGTTCCATCTCACTATGATGCTTTTTGAATTTAGTTTCCATCTCTAGATTGCGTTCAGGGTCGTTTTGAGCCAGGTATTGCCACGCAGCACGAACTCGACGGGAGCCAAGGACAGCTTCATGGAATGTAATTGGTTTTACTTCATCTCCACTGCGAGCAGTGTGTATCATGCGTCGTGCACGCCATACAAGTTCTCTGTCTTCCCATGTCTCTTGGGCTTGATTGCAACGTTGGATTTCAGTATGGAGTAAGTTTGTCATTTCTTCACACCAAACTCTGTC
>JABGWN010000117.1 GCA_018645535.1 Methanobacteriota archaeon | reverse complement strand
TGCAGAAACTTCAACGATCTCAGATAATGCTTCAGCCTGTGGTACAGTCCGTGGAAAACCATCAAACATAACTCCGTTTTTTGCGTCGTCATCATGTAGGCGATCTCGAATTAAATCAATAATGACTGAATCTGGTACAAGAGCTCCTTTGTCCATGTATGATTTTGCTTCAATTCCAACAGAGGTCCCAGCCTTAACTGCAGCACGTAGCATATCCCCTGTAGAGACTTGAGGCAACCCTGTAGCATCCATCATTCTTTGAGCCTGAGTGCCCTTTCCAGCACCAGGAGGTCCGAATAAAACGATGTTGAGCATACCTTGTCGCTCTCCTTCATCCATTTCAACGTATCAGTTCAAACCCATGCGTTGTAGATATTGTTCACCATAGTGATTCCATTGTTCCATAGTCCATCCATCTGGCAAACCACCTGGAGGAAGTGGAGGTCCAGCAGTAACTTGAACTGGCAGTACGGGAACGTTCTTGGCCGGAGGCAATCCTACAGGCGGAAGTCCTGCTGGGGGCAAACCAACCGGAGGCAATCCCATAGACGAAAGGCCTGATGGAGGACGGCCTGTAGGAACTTGAGCCTTTTTTGTAGGAACTGGCATATCCAGAGATTGAGCGAGTGCGGCTGCGATTTCATCTTGAGATACTTCTCCTGATGCGATATCGTTCACAGAATGGCTGATGTCAAGCGCTTGTTCGCGACGTGTCCCTAAGTGATCTGCATCGGTATGAGCATCTGGAGCAACCAATTCGGTTCCATCATCATCCATCTTACTGGATTGTTTTAATCTACGTCCGCCGTAGAGGACTCCTAGAAGAGCCAACAGGACCAATGGATAAGAGAGGTAGGCTGGAAGGATTCCAAAGATACCACCTGAGGATTGTTGCGAACTCACACTTGTATCCACCATGAATTCAATAACTACACCATCGATTGTAGTCAAAATGACCACTAAGTTCATCCGGCCATCTATTGAATCTTCATCGGTTGAAACTTTACCAACAACCTCGATTGATTCACCAATAGCAAGATCTGTTATTTCGGAAGGAGAGATTGTCGAACTCCTATCAGTAAGGATGTTTCCTTCACCATCTCGAACCTCAACCGTCAATTGACCACTCAGAGGTATGTTTCCTTCATTTGTAATCGTTATGGATTGCTTTCCAAAGTCGCCTCGAGGAATGAACAACAAGGGAGCAATGCTCTCATCTGATACGCTAATTCCTGCAAAACTAGTGGCAGCCACTTCGATTCGCACGAGGAGTTCTGCATTCGTAAATCTCCCGTTATTCGTGCCATTGACAAATAATTGCATATCAAATCCAAACCCGGATGCTGTTTGATTTGGGGCTTTAATGGCTAATTGAACCGATGCTTGACTGAGAACGGGCACTGAAGTTGGGGGATTAGAATATCCAATTGACCAACCGTCTGGAGCAAGGCTTGTGGACCATTCAAGATCCAAATCTGAATTACCAGAATTTTCTACAATAAATTCTGTGAAGGTGAAATCATTGTTTACTGGCGCAGCAATCAGTGTACCCACATTGGATACGAGGTTTACACCCAAGTTCTCACCTACAACAAGGGAGGTAGAATTCAACGTAAACATTTGAGGAGATGATTCAACTCTGAGAGTATATGTATTCGAATTACCTTCTCGAGCAGTTTCAGGGACCAATAGACGCATTTCTACATCACCAGATTGGCCTGGACCTAACGTAACGGATAAGGAGGTTGAACTGATTTGTTCATCGAATTGAATCTCTGCGGCCCATCCAGGATTACCACGTTCGAGTGTTACTGCAAAGTCAAGTGGGACGTTCCCTTTGTTTTGGATTGTATGATTGAAGTAAACCAACTCACCAGTATCAGCAAACACTGGTAAAGCGAGCGCTCCGGGCCCTACGGCCCCATCTGGACCATAGAGATCTGAACGGAATGCTTTGAGTTCAGATACTGCCACATCGACAGTCTCAACACGATTTAATGTGGAGTCAGTTGGCGAGGTAACAACACAGGTTACTTGATCGGTAGATCCTGCAAGTGGCTCTCCGTTAGCGATTGAAGGAATGAACACGTTCACGTCCATGCTAAGATCTTGAAGAATATTGAGAGGTTCAAATTCAAGAGATGATGAATTAGAATTTCCAAGCATAATTTGCCATTGTGAAGATGATGTACATGACATAGTATACTGAGCAGCAGAGTTCCCTGTATTCCTCACACCAATTGAAAATCCTGTTCGTTCACCAGGCTTAGCAGAAACCCCTGATGTTCCAGAAGGTACAACGTCAACAGAATCGACTTGACCAATTTCAATGTACAGACGTTGAGTGTGTGAGACAGTCGGTTGATTTTGGTATCGCGCTGTTACATCAACGATGAATGAACCAGCTCGAGCATAGCGTTTTGTAGCTCCATCGAAACTTGCCGATGTATCATCTAAATTCAGCGTTAGGTAAATTGTATCATTTTCTTCACCTTGCCCCGAAATGGTAAAGACACCTGTTTGATTAACAGATTTCGACCACGAATCCTCTGGGCTTAGAAGAAGAGTTGGATAGGTAGGGTCAGGTTCCTGGACGCTTGATACAGTCAAACTGACTGGACGTTCTCCCGTACCTTCATGGGCGATAACAAATGGCAAAGATAGACCTGTTTCGTTACGAACGTCCATCGTTACAGAAGCTGCTGAATCCCGGTCTTGTGATGTAGTTGGTATACTGCCATCTTGATTTTGGAAAATCACACGCAATCCTTGCGCAGTGATTTCAATATCGAGATCAATAATGTTGTTATCTATGCCATTTATTGCATCGTTAAGTTCTGGAACTTGGTTGCTTGTATCAAGCGAAAGTCTGAGTTTATGAACACCAGTTGTTGAAAATTGTGTAAAGAACGAAACAGAATCAAGTGAACCACCCTCCAAGGAAGATCTGTTTGAATCGTAAAGTATTGAACCACTTGTTATATCTTCAAATTGGATTCTGTAGGGTCCCGAAGCGAGTGTTCCTTGATTGTGCCATGCAAGTGAAATTGAAACTAAATCTCCAATGAGAGGTGTCGACGAGGAAGGAAGAATACTGTTCCCGAATGTAGTTAGATCAGCCTTAGGAATCAAGGTAGCATCTGCAGCAATAACGATACTGTAGCGCTGAGAACTTCCTCCTCGATGTTCAACTGTAACCATCCAATCACCGTTCTGTGTCGTCGCTCCTGCAGGGATGCGAATGCGCTCGATATTGTTCAGATTATCAGCGGAACCGCCTGTTGTTGAAATCCCAGAAGAGAAGTCATTACCCAAGTATGAAGACCCATCGGGTGCAATTAGAATCAAATCTAAATTGTTCAATAGACGTGATTCAGATTGTGCAGCATTTGCACTGGCTTCTGCATCGCTCCATGCCAAGGTAATGTCAATACCCTTTGATCCATCAAGGTCAAAGGAATAAATCAATGAGAATCCTGCCTGAAGTTCACGCTCATCATCCTGAAAGACATCCAGAGAAACGCCAGACGACGAAGGATTCAGGCTATTTTCGAGATCAATTTGCCCCCATCCCTCGTTTGCGTTAGGTATGTCCGGTGTGCCTAAATCTTCTGCCCCGTTGATGAGAGTTGCCTTAATGAGGCTTGCAGATGGTTTGTTGATTCCAGCAACTTCACGCAGATATTCACGTGCGAGGGATGCTGAACCACCTGCTACTGCTGTTGCTTGAGAAGTTCCGCTGAGTTGCATATACATTGAACGACCATTTGAGTGAGTACCAATACCGCAGACTGAACCAACAACGTTCTTTGCTTCCTCTGCTCGTGCAGAACAGATACCGTCACCGGGAGCGACTAAATCAGGTTTAATTCTTCCATCGAGAGTTGGACCTTCCGATGAATAGGAGCTGACGCTACCATTAACGCTTGAGCCAATGGAAAGAACATTCTTGGCTGTTCCTGGAGCAGTAATCTTTGAAGAACCTGTGCCTCCATTATCACCAACCGAAAAGACAGGAAGGAGATATTTATTGTTGGAGACATATTGATCTGTCGATCTTGAATCAGCAGTGTAGGCTCCGTAATTTCCATTAAGACCCCATGCATTGACTGCGACACTTGCTGTTTTTAATTCGGCATCAGAGAGGAGATCATAGATTGAACCTTGCCTTCCAAAGACACCGGTTGGGTCGTGCTCAAGAGCGTACATGACAAGATTTGCTTCTGGAGCAACACCGGTCGCTACTGCATCACCCGTACCATCGCCAAGCACAGTCATAGCCACGTGCGTCCCATGACCACTGTTGCTATCAATTGGAGAACTATCTAAACCGAACTGAGTATTAATTGCTGCAACCCGTCCGATGAGGTCAGGATGATCCATATCAACGCCAGTATCCATCACTGCAATCGTTTCTCCAGAACCATCAAGATTCAAAGAAGAAGGAGATCGTACTGCCACTGCACCGACCTCTGTTGCAGCAAGGTTGTTGTGAAGAGAGAGTGAGAAACTTCCCTCAATAAAGAGAACATGTTGATCAAAAGCAATGTTTCTGAGTTGTTGATTTGTCATACCGAATTCGTAATATGCCTCACACATATCTAGAGAGCACCAAGCAATACTCGCTCCTTCTTCAGCCAGAGTTGCCGAGAAAAGAGCCACATATTCAGGATTCACGTCTTTTGAAAGCACAATTTGAGCAATGGTTGTACCAAGTGCATTGGTTCCAATTTTCATGCCAGGGGAATAATCTCCAATCCAACGTACAACCTCGAGTGAATTGATTGATTCGAGGTGTTGAATATCATTAAGACGAATCGTCCAAACAGCAGAGCCATGGGCTTCGAGTATTGTAAATTCGTAATCGTTTGCCATTGATTCAACAATCGCTCCGTCATTGACATTAAGTTGGAGAAGGTGGAGAGAATTACCCATATCTGCCCTCCACGTGGATGGGATTAAATTCAATTTGTCTGATAACGGGTCAAATGAAAAGCTTGCTAAATCGATCATCGAATCCACTGGATTGGTTAGAATCGCCTGTTTTGAAACAGGTTCGACTGAATCCCATGAAGAATCCAAAACCTCTGTCTGAGAAGACATTGGTTCAGGAACAGATTGCGAAGATGCCAATGGACTTGCTAACGAGAGCAAGAACACAGAAAGCAAAATACACGACCGTTGTTTAAGATGCATGGTTTGTCCACACCAGTTGAGTTTTTGAGTATGCGCCTTCCTTGATTACAACCCATTGTAAGCAGCAATGGCTTTATCTGTCTTGGAAACAGAGACTTCCCAATCGGTTTCAAGACCCATTAGGGCTCGAATTGCGTCCACGTTTTCCGGAATTACATCCGATTCTTGATGAATAGCTTGGAAGTAATACAAAGAATTCCCATCGAGTTTGACACCATCTTCCCAAACAAAGATTTCGTGTAAGTCGCCCCACTTACGGCCTATGTCGCGAGCGAATTCCATCACCTCTGCAGTTGTAGTAATACCAGTTTCAGCCCCATTCATAATGACAACTCTTGGCTGAGAGCCCCATAGTTCAAGCACTGATTCGGTGGACATTCCATGTCCATCGGGTAAGGTTGCAACTATTGCATGGACATGCATAATTGTCGTTGGTACTGCAACAGCCATCGAATTAATGGAAATCTCAGGACGGATGGTCATAACATCAGGGCCATGATGACTTGGAACCTTCAAAACCGGCTTTATTGCATTAATTGGCCCTTTATTAGAATCGCCTGGATCTGCAGCTCGACGAATCATGGTGCATTCAACTGAAAGGGAACCGCACTTGCGTAAGAGTGGAACGAGCGTACGTGAAAGGCCTGTGGTGTTACAGGAGACGACTCGTGTACCTTGCTTATTCATATTTTCAGAATGATTTCCGCTCGATGTGTAGGATAGCCCGGTCATAGCATGCTTTTCTCCACCTTGGAAAATCCATTTAATTCCTGCATCTTCATAGATTTGTTTGTTCTGAGCACCGACTTTACCAGGTGAGCAATCAACGACGACATCTGCTTCACGAAGTAGGTCGCTAAGTCCCCCCTTGCAATCATAACCTGATGGAGCAAAGGCAGCAATTCTGTCTGCTTCATCAAAAGTACAGTACAACGGATAACCCTTGCGTACTGCTAAATCACAGCCGAATGAAGGTCGAGTTTTGGTAACGCCGATAATTTCCATATCATCTTGGGCATCGATTGCATCTGCAACCCGCTTTCCAATGGTTCCATATCCGTTTATTGCAACCTTTACTACCATGATGCTCAACCCTATGGCATCAGTGAATGTCAATAAACAGTTCGTGGTAAATCGCAGTAGGAAAATTCGTAGTAAACCAATCTTAACAACGCGAGGTTATTTGACCGACATTCACCACCATAGGAACATGGCGGGAGCCCAAGATGTTGTTGAACGCTCAATGAGTATCAATGCTAAATTTTTGCCACGGCTGAAAGCGGCTGTTGAGCAGAACGCACTCTTGCGAATCGGATGGACCGGTTCTGGAGAGGAAGTGCCAAAAAACGGAGAAGTCGGATTATGCCCCGGCATCCCTGAAGGAGCCCGAATCAAAGCACTTGGTAAACTCGGTTCTTGGACATCCCCGTTTGGAGCAGGTGGCAAATTCAGTGTAGAGGGAGAAGTTGGTTCATTTTTTGGCGCATACAATTGCGGCAGTACAGTTTCAAGCACTGGCTTCATTGGACGATGTGGCGGCTTCATGATGCAGGAAGGGACCTTGATTGGCTCAGATGGCGCAGATACTGATCTCGGCATGTTCATGTCAGAAGGAACAATCTATGTTCAAGGACAAGTTGGTGCACGACTCGGCAACGGTATGAACGGTGGACTCATCATCATTCAGGGAGATGTCGAAGAAGATGCTGGAATTGCGATGAAAGGTGGCAGAATTGTTATCGAAGGACGCTGCCCAACGCCACCTCATGGTATTCGACTTCGCCCATTAAAGGCAAAGGAACTGAAAGAGATCAATGCTGTTTTACTAGAATATGATGCAGTTTTGTCCGACGATGCACTATGTCTCGAACCAAGTGATGAAGTCGAATTTGAGGTTCAATCGAATCATGTCTCATCTGGAGATTTGTCAACAATTGGCCTAGTACCGATGGATGAACATCCCTTGATTGAGAACCATCCCGTCGACACAGTAGCCTTCATTCCAGGAACAGATGATGAAGCACCAGCAATTCTACTCCCAATTCCAATTTTACCTCGCATCCCCGACGGAACATTGCTGCGAACTGAAGACAATAATTCAGGTCGATTAACGCGTATTCAAAGTCAACCGTTTTTGGTAATTGAAAACCCTCGACCAATTGATATTATCCAACTCAACCTACAATCGCTCTGCGATCTGAGAACAACTGCTCCTTCTGTAGCAGGAGTTTGTTTAGATATGGACAGTTTGCCATCGATGAATCCAGAGGAATTTGATGGAATACTTGTAGCAATTCGCACACTGATGACATCGCAATCCCCTATCATGAGTATTCAAGGAATTTCTCGTATCCAATCTCATCACCAATCATCTGCATATCATGAAGTACAAGCTGCAATTTCACGAATTGAAGATGGATCGGGAACACCTGAAGCATCTACGTTACCAATAATGGGCCGATCTAAAAAGAATGAATTGGACAAAACGTCAGTGATTACAGCCCTCGAATTTGGTTTCACTTCCGATGCACACGATGTCATCGTTGCACGTTGTGCCGGTGCAGATTTTGTTGTCACAGAACCGCCTATGCTCGAAATAGAAGACATTGAATATTGGTTGCAAGGTCTTACAATCGATCTTCAAAACACGCTTAGACATCTTGGCCTCGATTCAATCGATATCTTACAGCGTTCACATCTTAGAGCATTAGATCATGATACTGCTTCAGTGAGTGGACTTCGAATGTCTGGATATGAACGACCATTACCTCACTGGTTTGCACGTTAAGGGTGATACTATGCCAACAATATCTGTTGAACAAAGCCTCTTGGCCAAATTGATGTCTGAAAACGGATGTCCACATGATATCGAAGATATTGACCATAGACTCCCATTATTGGGGACAGATATCGACTCATGCAATGAGGAAACCCTTGACATTGAGATATTCCCCGATCGTCCTGATTTATTGAGCGGAGAAACGCTATCAGTTGC
>JABGWN010000116.1 GCA_018645535.1 Methanobacteriota archaeon | reverse complement strand
ATCACTGACATTCTTGATTCAGACCGTCTCGACGGAGCAAGCATTGTTCTTTACGGAACTGCAGAAAACCAAGCTGATATTGTTAGTGTCACTGGCACATATGCTGCTGATGAATTGACTTTCAGTCAATCCGTCGAGCCTGGCCAATGGGTTGTTGTGGTGTCTGAAGCAAACGCCCCGTTTAACGGCGGTGGAATTGCCGTTGGTATCCTTGATGCTGCTGTACAAGATGGTGGAACAGTTGACCTTGTCATGAGCAAGGGTGGTTGGATTGATATCAACACCCAGTTCACTGCATTCAACTTGCAACCATACAATGCAGGCACAGACAATGAATCATCTCCTGTTGATACGGTTGTCGAAGTCGAAGTCGACCTTGGTGAAGGACAAGTTTGGAATTTGCCTCTCAACTCAGATGGCACACTCGAAGTCTTGCTTCCATCTGGTTCTGCTTCGTTCTCTTCTGAATTCTCAACAGTTCAAAGAGATCTGACAATGAATTACACCGCTGGTATCTCAATCGATAACGGCGATGAAGGTAGAAGTGCTCTCATGCTTTCATACAACAGAAGAACCAACAGCGATCTCACACTTGGTATTAGCAATGTTGTGAACGTAACTGGTCTTACAGACGAAAACAGAGACATGACCGCTACAATCCTAACCGATGATGATGCAAATTACTCAACCATTGAATTTGAAGTACTCGCAGAATACGAAGGAACAGAAATCATGGACACATTTACAGTGACGGGTACAGTAACCGTATCTCCAGACCAAGCTGATTGGAGTCTAGAATTCTACAATGGCACTGACTGGGTTGATTCAATTGATCTTGCACTAGGCATTGGCGACGTTGATGCTAACGCAACAATCAACGGAACGGTTCTAGCACGAATCACTCTTCCATCTGTTGAAGATGCATGGCATCTCGAGGATGGGCACAGTTTGAACGTTCGATTCATGGCTGATACAGGTGATATGACTGAAGTTTCATTAAATGTCGATGTTCCGCAATTCTTTGCATTCAACACAACTGAAGTTACAGAAACTGTTGGTGTATCGCCTGCTGGTTCAACCACAGCAGGATTGACCATCAACAACAACGGAAACGGTGATGATTCATTCACATACGAAATCCTTGACAACCTACCAGATGGCTGGACAGTTGCTCCAATGAATGGTGTCACAACCATTGCTAAGGACAACATGCGAGACTTGGCTTTCAGTGTTTCTTCTGATGCTTCTTTCGAAAGTGGAGAAGTCCTCATGACAGTACGAGTCACCAGCGAAGATGGTACCTCACAGGATGTTGAAATCACAATTGAGTCTGCACGAATATCACTTGAGTTTGATATAGACAAGACAAAATCGAGAAGCAATACCTTTGCTGACCTCGATCCTAACAACGTTGTCATCGTAATAGAGAACACTGGATTACGGACAGCGAGTGAAGTTACAGTCTATCTTAAGCCTAAGACTAGTGGAATCGAGGTGAATCTTACTCTCTCCGTTCCTGCCCTAGGTTCTCAAGACTTCGTGTTTGAATTACCTGCAGCATCACAAGGAATTGAGCGATACGATGTACGAGTCGAAGTAAGCGGAGATGACGCTAACTTTACAACAAACCTTCCTGAGGAAGACTTCGGAATCGAATATGTCGTACAAGGCTCAGATGATGAGGACAGTTCAATCGTCATTATTACCATCATAGCATTGATCTTCATCATCCTCTACTTTGGAATTAAGGCGGCAAAAACTCGCAGTGGTTCAGGCACTCGATTCTGAGACGAAACAAGACAAGGGTTGATACGATAAGAGTCCCACCTCCAAGGGAGGAAGATGGAGGAATTTCAAGGAATTGAATTGCTCCCTGAGCCAGGTGAGCCCAGAATTCTTTCTGCGATTGACCCCAGTACACGAGGCTTTCAAGATCAATGGAGAGCAGAAGTCACTGGCTGGGCTCCTGTTATTCCCGACTCGGTTTCGATTCGTCCAAGAAGAGCTTTCTCAGTGATATCAGGTGCTGCTATTGCTTTGATGATGGCACTCATCGTAGTCTTGTGGCAATCTGACTTGCTTCTTTTGGAATTACCACCCCCTTCTTCTGAGTGGGCTTTTGAAGATACCAATATTCGAGACTTGCAAGAAGATGGCCTTACTGGTGAAGATGTTCGGCTTTGTATGGTTGATACAGGCATCTCCCTTTCGCACTCAGCGTTAGAAGGCTCTACTGTTGAATTCAAAGATTTTGTAGGAAGTGAAGTTTCTCCTGTTGATTATGGTACCATCTCACACGGCACCCTCATGGCAGGCCTTCTCATATCCTCTGGGTATCAAGAAGGTATTGCTCAAGGCGTTACCTTAGGCATGGCTGCCGCACTTAGTGCAGATGGGGACGACAATACTGGTTCAGAATCTCGAGTTGCTTCTGCCATACGTTGGTGTATATTTGATTTTGAAGCAGATATAATCTCGCTTTCTTTGGGAGGCGAACAAAATCAAGAGTCATCTCGGGAAGGAGCCACTGTATCAGCAACACGACAAGCTCTCGACCTTGGAATCTATGTTGTAGCAGCCGCAGGAAATGATGGCGGCTCCACAGATGATGGATATGTGAGTGCTCCAGGTAATGTTCCTCTAGCAATCACAGTCGGTGCTTCCGATCGTTTCAATGAAGTCTGGTCAAAGTCATCCTCTGGTGAACAAGTTGATTCGGAAGGTAATCTACGTGCATATCCAAATCAGAAACCAGAATTGACTGCCCCTGGAGTTTCAATCGTATCAACCGGTATGAATGACGAGTGGTTCTCTTCAAGCGGAACATCCGATGCTACAGTCTTCGTGGCAGGTGCTCTTGCATTAATTCTCGAAGAGCATCCCGAATTAAAGAGAACAGATGATTCTGGATCTGAATGTATTGAACTCGTGAAATCATCATTGGCATCATCCCTTTCACCCGACATGACGCATGACACACGTGAAGGATACGGTGTTCTCGATGCTAAGGCTTGGATGGATTCAATCCCTTCACCAATAGACTGCTAAGCCGAATTGCAGATTTTTGAGCACGATTTGCCCTTGCAAATTTGATACTTTAGTGATAAAATGATACCATTGTGCCGTTTATATTGATATTTCTGGGCTTATATGATATTATTAATGCAGTCGTTAGGGGCGCAGTATTATATTCGT
>JABGWN010000115.1 GCA_018645535.1 Methanobacteriota archaeon | reverse complement strand
TGGAAGGTCTAGTTTAGACATAAACGGCTCAAAGTACTGGTCTGGTGAACTGATTGAATGCATGTTGAGCATTCGAGATACCTGTCGAATGAGTCGGGAGAGTTCCTTTTCTTCAATGCTAAATTGTTCGGCAATGTCCGGGATTTGTCGAGGCATGTTCTCTTCACGAGCAACAAGGTAAGTACATGCAGCAGATACGCCAGCTATCGAACGGCCAGTAACATATCCCTTGTCGGAGAGTCGACGATAGAGACGAGCAACTTCTTCTTGCAGTGCATTTGGCAGTAGAGAGCGATCTCGAATGAATTGATTGGCTTTCACGAGATTTCGTTCTCTGCTCTTACGGGTTTTGGACCGCTCGTCTATGATACGTCTACGACGCCATTCACGGCGACTTTGACTAGAAATCCCCAATCTGCTTGCAGAACCTGAGTTCAAATCTTTAATGTCGATGGTTGTGTTCAATCCTCTGTCTGCGAGGGTGTATGTCATGGGTGCTCCCACTCTAGAGCGGTCTTCGCCTTTGTCTCTCTTGGTCCATTCAGCACCAGGATCTGGTACGTTTTCTTCTACGACTAGGCCACAGCTGTTGCACATCACTTCTCCTCGTGACATGTCGAGGCTCCAGTCAACTGCTGCGCACTCTTCGCATGGGCTTGTGTGACCTTCTAGGACTCTTCGTTCGGCGTTGTTTCTATTTTCATTTCCGTAACTTGCACTCATCTTATCAACCTCGGGTTTACTAATTGCGTAGCCACCTATATAAATGTTTGTATTTACTGATTTCGCAAATCAACCTCGCAACGTCCTCTTTACATCGGGTGTTGCTACACAGGTGTTCTATGACTGGAAGATTGAATGACAGTATATGAACTTGTGTTCAATATTCCCTCTGACCCCCATGCCAACGATGAAGTCAAAGGGCATAGTTCAAGAGCGTTCTTGACTGACCTACATTTGATTGACATGCCAGCAACTGTAAT
The DNA here is from genome assembly GCA_018645535.1 of Methanobacteriota archaeon. Classification (GTDB taxonomy): domain Archaea; phylum Thermoplasmatota; class Poseidoniia; order Poseidoniales; family Poseidoniaceae; genus MGIIa-L2. Next base: position 2,617 of record JABGWN010000115.1, on the reverse strand, counting down.
TTTAGGAGCGCAATGGGGCGATGAAGGAAAAGGAAAACTTGTCGATAGACTTGCAGAACAGGCCTCTTGGGTCGCCCGATTTCAAGGTGGTAACAATGCAGGACACACTGTTGTCATTGGCGACCGTGTTCTCAAGTTCCATCTTCTCCCGTCTGGAATAACACGTCAGGAATGTTCGCTCATACTCGGAGATGGAATGGTTATCGACCCATGGGTTCTTCATTCCGAACTTGAAAATTGGATCGAAACAGGCGGCGATGATCCCAAAGGAAACCGGTTGTTTGTATCTGAACGCGCTCACATTATTCTTCCATATCACAGAGCAATGGATAGCCTCGACAAAACAATAGGAACTACTGGCCGGGGTATTGGTCCAGCATATTCTGACAAAATTAATCGAATTGGTCTGAGATTTGGAGACCTTGCAGAAATTGCATACGACGCATCTTGGGCACAATCAGCAACAGAACGAATGAACCGTTCGCTCGAAGCAGCAGGATCTGATGTTCGCATCGAAGTTGAGTCATTACAGGAAGAAGTTCAATGGATCCATGGTATCTATGAATCAAGTATTGCCAACACTGGCTTAATGCTGGATAATGCTTTGAAACTTAACGAACATGTCATACTCGAAGGGGCTCAAGGTTGCCTTCTTGATATAGATCAAGGTACATTCCCCTTCGTTACCTCATCGGTAACATCTCGTGGTAATGCAACGCACGGAGCAGGTATTCATCCTGGTCATGTTACCGACGTTATCGGTATCACAAAGGCGTACATCACTCGTGTAGGAAACGGAGCAATGCCAACTGAACTCGAAGATGCCGCAGGTGAGCACTTGGGTACAGTAGGCCATGAATTTGGAACCACAACTGGGCGGAAGCGTCGATGTGGTTGGTTTGACGCTGTGGTTATGCGCCATGCTCATCGAATCAATGGATTCACATCTCTTGCGTTGACCAAACTTGACGTTCTTGGGGGTCTTGATGAACTCAAGATTTGTGTTGCTTACGAATTGGATGGTGCTGAAATTACTGAGATGCCAAGTAGCGCATCTGCTCTAGCTCGCTGTAAACCGATTTACATGACAGTACCTGGATTTGAATCGAAGACACTTGAAGAATGGCTTGTAGTCGCACGTCATGCTAATGAAAACGGACTTGGAATCACTTCACTTCCACAACCTGCTCAAGATTATGTACGACAACTCGAATCACTTCTTGGCATTCCTTGTTCAAGCGTTGGTGTAGGTCCTGATCGTGACGCAACCATCGACTGCAACTGAGCGTATTGAATGAAACACTCAAAAGGAAGCGTTCGTACGAATGGTTACAGGGGCGCTTAGCTCAGTTGGAAGAGCGTCTGGTTTGCAACCAGAAGGCCGGGGGTTCAAATCCCCCAGCGTCCACCACCCTCAGAGAGTTTGAACTTGATAAGGTGCGGACGACATAAAATCAATCACGTCGAACAAGAAGCGCTGCTCCAAGCAGGCACAAACTTGCGGCAAGCAGGCTGATTGACGGAACAGATTCTGATTCACTTGAACCCGAACCTTCGTTACCGTCACAGGCTGTACCTACGCCATCGCCATCGGCGTCCGCTTGATCAGGATTGGCAACAAATTGACAGTTGTCGATTGTATCCTCAATACCATCGCCATCATCGTCTGCATCTGCGTTGTTTCCAATGCCGTCTTCATCAGTGTCGAGGGTTTCTGATGGGTCTAATGGGAAGGCATCGTCAGTGTCATTTAGTCCATCATTGTCATCATCAGCATCTGCGTTGTCTCCAATGTTGTCTCCATCATTGTCTGCGCTTTCGGTGCTGTCGCTAGGGTACGCATCATTGTCGTTGTTTACGCCATCACCATCAATGTCAGAATCGCATTCATCACCAACGCCATCGCTATCTGTGTCAGCTTGATTTGGGTTGGAAACAGTGGGACAATTATCACCATTTCCAATTCCATCCATATCTTGGTCGACATAAAGAATAGGATATGCATTCATGATTATGATTTCATTGACAGGTTTGTCATTTTGACCCGTAGCCACTTGGCTGATTGACGTTACGTGGTTGCACCCTGATGTAATGTTACCGAATACGCTGTGGACACCATCGAGCCAGTTTGGAGTGCTGTCACTAGGGATGAGGAAGAATTGGCTACCTCCAGTGTGAGGGGCGCTTGTCTTCGCCATCGAGATTGTACATGGAACATGCGTCAAATTGCTGACTTCATCGGGAACCGTCCAAGATGCAGGAGCGCATGAACTTTGGTTTGTTGACTGTTGTCCATTGCAATAGCCTTGCCAAGACGCAGCATGACCGCCAGTTCCATCTCCATTGGTGAAGTCACCAGATTGAACCATAAATCCTTGAATAACCCGATGGAATGACACGTTATCATAACATCCCATTTCTGAAAGCAAAGCGAAATTGGAAGCGTGAATTGGTGCTGCTGAATGATCGAGCTGAAGGGTAATATTTCCAACATGTGCCATTGTTCCATTTTGTAATTCACTAATTTCAAAAACGATGTATTGATAATCACTGGTTGCCGATGTTGAACATCCATTCGATGCATAGAGGCCTTGGTGGATTGGTACAGTAGAGGTGC
>JABGWN010000114.1 GCA_018645535.1 Methanobacteriota archaeon | reverse complement strand
GGTGCTAAGGCAAACAAGGATGTTGAACTCGAACTAGCACCTGTTGATGCTTACGGAGAGAAAGACTCTGAACAAATCGAAACAATCAGTCTTGACAAACTTCGACGTGCTGTCCGAGACCCGAACCAACTCTATCTTGGCGCTCCAGTCACAATCGGTGGCAGACAAGGATACTTGTCCTTCCTCGCTGCTGGCCGAGCTCGTATCGATTACAACCATCCAATGGCTGGAAAGACACTCAAGTACAACTTCAAGATCGTTAAGGTCGTTGAGGGTAAGGATGAGAAAGTTGCAGCATTGCTCGAATCCAACACAGGCCACTCCAATTTCGGAGTAACCTTCGATGGAGACGACCTCAACATCGTTATCCCTCAAACAATGCTCTTCGATACTAATGCGGCAATGATGAAATTCCGTTTGGTTACTGTTCTAAGAGATGCTGTAGAATGCGCTAAGGTGTCCTTCATTGAAGAACACGAGCCACGAGTCGCAGCAACTGAAGAAGAGTGAACCTTCCATAGGGAAGAAATATTGCCCACCCCTTAGTCGTAAGCATGAGGACAGTCCATGAGTTCAATTGAATCCATTGATAAAATTCTTCTTGATCATCAACCTGCGTTGCCTTCAAGCCGGCTTTCGCTACTTGAACAAGCGATGACGAGAATTGTCCTAGGATTAGGGGTTCTCCTCCTTCTTGGATTGATCTTCATGAATGAAGCGGTTTGGGATGATGGATTACGCCCAATAATCTGGGAACCAGTAGAGGCTGATGCAGGTAAACAAGGCGATGCTGGTTATACGCCTCAAAATACTGCAATCTACACGTTTGGATTACTCGCATCAGTCGTTGTCTTCCAAGCATTGTTTCGAACGCTTAATCTTCCTGCGAATGACAAGATGGTGTTCGCTTTAATCGGCTGGGTTTGTCTTGCACCAATTCTTAGAGTACTCGAAGATGCGGACTTCTTCCCATCATCCATCGATTGGCTCCTCATATCTCCAATCATTCATCTTCACCTTGCAGCATGGCTCATTGGTATAGGGATTATTTCCTATCTCGTTGGAAGGCGATGGGATGATGTCGAGGGCGATATCGGTGAATTAAATCTCAGAATTCGACTCGTTCCTCTGCTCTGCTTTGCACTCTTGGCTATGTGGGCTTTGTTGTTTAGGCCAGGATATCTTGCACACGACATGGGAACTTTTTGGATTGTTGCGGGCCTTGTTCTTGGCTTTGCATCTCTCATTTTTACAATGCACAACACTCGTGGATGGGATTCCATCTCACGAGGATTGCTTTCCTTTGCAGTCGGCGCTTGTTTCGTCGGTCTTGGTCACTGGGCTCAACTTGCATCCACACCATGGTTACAAGAATCTGGGCGAATGCCCAATGAGATCGTTTTGTGGCCTGCTTTAGTCGTTCTAGGAATACCTGCGCTGGTTTGCTTTGCATTGTACAGAATTGGAAAAGACGATGCACATCAACTCAAACTCAGTGGATTTGAAGCAGGTGTTCTCCCAGAAGGTGTATCTATCAAAGCATGGGAGGCAGAAGAGAAAGTCGTCTCAAAGCATCCGATTGAACTCCTTTCAAACAAAGCACTCCTTGCCAGTCCACTCGTTCTTGCTATGGTCTTTGGCCAACTATGTGACGGATTTGCTACAATGGTTGGAATCGATTATTTCGATTATTCAGAAAAGCACCCACTCAGCGATGCAGTCATACAGTATGGGGGTACCATCAGTGATTCCATTGGCTGGGATGTTGAAGGCGCTTGGCTGTTTGCTATTGTGAAGGCAACCCTTGTTGCCATAATCACATATATCTTCATTGAAATGCGTGTCGAAAAGAGACAATCTCACCTTCGCTTGCTCATTGTATTGGCCGTTTTGATCGTTGGTCTTGCGCCAGGATTGCGAGATATTGGGCGATTAATGCTCGGTGTTTGATGCGACGGTGATTTGAAGTTCCTAAGCCGATTGGTCTGCAATAGGTGGCAGGGATGGATCGACTTCCGACACGAGTAAACAAAGCCGATCCCGATTTCTCTGCACGTCGTGAACATAATCTTTCATTGATTGAAACACTCCGTGAACGCCTTGATATTGTTAGCAACGGTGGTGGCGAAAAATACGTTGCCCGTCACCGAAGTCGAAACAAAATGCTTGCACGAGAACGGATCGAGCGCATTATAGATCCAGGGACGGCTTTCCTTGAACTCTCTCCATTAGCAGCTTACGAGTTGTATGATGGCCGTGCTCATTCTGCAGGCCTTGTAACAGGAATTGGTAGTGTTCATGGGCGTGAAGTCCTGTTTGTAGCAAATGATGCGACTGTCAAAGGTGGTTCGTATTATCCAATGACGGTCAAGAAACACATTCGTGCTCAAACGGTTGCTCACGAGAATCATCTTCCTTGCATCTATCTTGTAGATTCAGGCGGCGCTTTCCTTCCTATGCAAGATGAGGTGTTCCCTGACATTGGTCACTTTGGACGTATCTTCCGTAACCAGGCAAAGATGTCTGGGGATGGCATCCCTCAGGTTGCCGCAGTTCTCGGTTCATGTACAGCTGGCGGAGCATACGTTCCAGCAATGAGTGACGAATCCATTATTGTCAAAGGAAACGGAACCATCTTCCTAGCAGGGCCTCCACTGGTTAAGGCTGCAACGGGTGAAGTGGTAACGGCTGAAGAACTGGGTGGAGCTGAAGTCCACACAGTACAGTCAGGTGTTGCTGATCACTTTGCAGAGGATGAATCTGAAGCATTACGAATGGTTCGGAACGTTGTCGAAAACTTGGGTCCACGCACCCTTGCTCCTGCAGCAACACAGGAGCCAGAACCTCCTGCGCATGATGTTGAGGACTTACTAGGACTGATTCCAAGCGACAATCGTACTCCTATTGATGTGCGTGAAATCATTTCACGTGTTGTTGATGGTTCACGATTCCATGAATTCAAATCACGATACGGCACGACCCTGATTTGCGGATTCGCCCATATTCACGGTCACAAAGTTGGAATTGTAGCCAACAACGGAATCCTCTTCTCTGAATCATCTGTCAAAGGCGCTCACTTTGTTGAGTTGTGTGGCCAGCGAGGGATTCCTCTTGTCTTCCTTCAGAACATTACT
>JABGWN010000113.1 GCA_018645535.1 Methanobacteriota archaeon | reverse complement strand
ATGTCACCGCTTGGTTTTAATCCACCCATACTCTCACTTCCGTTTGAAATAAAATTCAATCTGAATTCCTTGGGGAATTCCAACAATTCGACTTCTCCAAATGCTCCCCGAACTTTCGTTTAACAGGACGCCCATGGAAGAGGTAAAGGTCGGATAGAATAGAACCTTTCTAGAGAAGCTCCTTGTGAGATGCTGAAAAACCCACCGTTTCTAGGTGCTCGTTTTTCACAGTAAAAGCGCTTCGTCAACCCTCAAACATGAGAATCTCACTTTTTATTGCTGTGCAATTCACGAGCCTGCTTCGCCCATTCGTCTCGCTTGACACGTCCAGGGAAGAACTCAATGGCCTTGTTGACCTGTTCTTCAATTTCAGGTGTCATGTTTCCGACTTGTTCAAAGGTGTAGATACCAAGCGCATTCAACTTCTCTTCGATAAACGGACCGACCCCCTTGATTGTTTGAAGATCGTCTTTTTCATCCAAAGTCGCTACACCAAGCGTTGCGAAGTCGATGGATTCTGCTTTCTTAGAAATACGTTCAAGTTCTTCGGCTTGTTGAAGAGCTTTTTCATCAAGTTTGATATCTTCACCGAGCAAAATCTTGGCTTGGTTTGCCCACTGGTCACGCTTTACACGGCCTGGGAAGAACTCGATGGCTTCGTTTACTTGTGTCTCAAGTTTCGAATCCATGTTGGCGATTTGGCGGTAGGTAGTGATGCCAAGAGCGTTCAACTTCTCTTCGATAAACGGCCCGATTCCCTTGATGACTTGGAGATCGTCTTTGACCGTAACTACGGTCGCCGTACCAAAGACGCGAGTTACGCCTTTCACACCGGTAAGAGCATTGCCGTCCTTGCCAGTCCATGAGATGACAGAACTTCCACTCTCGTCGGTGATGGCAGCTGAACCTGCATCTTCGAATTCGGAGGCATCAGATACTTGCAAAGTCGTTGCACCTTTCTGAACTTCAGTCTTCAAAGTCGAAGTTGTGGCTTTTCCAAGAGTCTTGAAGTCAATGGTATCTGCACGAGATTTGACTCGCTCCAATTCCTCTTGCTTCTTGACGTCCTGAGTTGCAGGTTTCTTCGCTGCTTGCTTCTTAGCAGCATCGGCTGCGGCCTTTGCCTCTGCTTCTGCCTTGGCTTTGGCTTCCTTTGCCTTAGCTTCTGCTTCCTTTGCAGCCTTTGCATCCGCTTCTGCCTTTGCCTTGACATCCTTAGCGGCCTTTGCGTCTGCTTCGGCTTTTGCCTTGACATCCTTGGCGGCCTTTGCATCTGCTTCGGCCTGTGCCTTGGCATCCTTTGCATCCTTTGCATCTGCTTCGGCCTTTGCTTTGGCTTCCTTAGCGGCCTTGGCATCGGCTTCGGCCTTTGCCTTGGCTTCCTTAGTAGCCTTTGCATCCGCTTCGGCTTGTTCATTGGATTCATTTGATAGATTCACTATGCCGTCATCTTCTAAGTCTTCAACAATGGACTCAACCGTACGACCGGTTGCATCAGCAATAATTTGAGCCTTGTCCAGTGTTTCTTTATCGACCTTGGCAGCAACTTTAGCCTTCTTTTTCGACTTGTCCTTGGATTTCTTATCGCTTGCTATTTCAACAGCCCACTTGAAGTAAACAGAGCCATTTCCTACCTTGAACAGCGTTTCGTAAGATTCCGAGGCATCGGAAGGAACATCACGGTCATCAAAGGCCAATCGATACTTGAGTACACCGTCTTCATCGGAGATGAGTTGTCGTGCGAGTGAAACATCGTCATCCTCCAGTTCATCAGCCTCAATATGGTGGTTGACAACCTTGAATCGACCTTCATTGTCTGAGTTGTATTCGTCCCGAGCATCGTATGCACCAGAAGGTTCTACTTCCTTCGTCGTGAATGCTTCCTTGCTGAAGACGAAAGATCCAGAAGTGACGTTGGCCACTGGTGTAACCACGAATGGATTTTCTCGAGTACCTGAACCACTCTTGCACTTCGGCTTGGAAGTTGTGTGTTCTGGCTCTGCGTCGAGTAGAACTGACTTCTTTCGGCGTAGTAGGAAGGCCAGGAGGAGCAACAGGAGAAGCGGTAGGCAACAGAAAGCGTACATCGAATTCGAGTCTGAATCGTTACTATCATTGTCCGAGTCTGGTGTCAGTTCAGGTTTCTCCACTCCAAGAGTGACTATGTACGATTGACTGTATCCTGAATTGTTACCCCAAATGGTGTATGTCGTCAAATCCCATTCCACTGTAGGCGTTCCACGGATGCTTCCATCGAGTTGTGCATCACGAGCAGGACTCCATCCGAAGATCAAACCATCAGGTAGTTCACCTTCGAGTTCCCAAGTCGATACTTCACCAGCACCGGTGATGTTTGGAAGCAGCGGAGTCATTTCCTCACCAATTATTAGCGTCAAGTTGTTTGACGGATAAGTGAGGTTGAACGGTAGGTCCGACAGTTCATCCAATGAATCACAAATGAGGTCCGAATCGGTGTCTACAGGTGTGCTGGCATTACTTAGAGCGTCAGTACCGCATGCACTTTCATTGACATCAGACCATCCGTCATCGTCATCGTCGGTGTCTTCGTTGTCTCCGGTTCCGTCACCATCAGTATCAATGGATTCGTTTTCATCAAGTGGGAAAGCGTCATTGACGTCAAGGATTGAATCGCCGTCATCATCGGTGTCTTCGTTGTCTCCAGTTCCATCACCATCTGTGTCGACGGATTCTGATGCATCAAGTGGGAAAGCATCGTCAACATCGAGAACGGAATCGCCATCGTCGTCAGTATCCTCAACAAGAGGCGGGGTACTGGTCGAGGTGCCGTTTAATTCGTCTGGCATTCCATCACCGTCGGTGTCGATGGATGCGGATTTGTCGTTAGGGAATGCATCTGGGCCCATGGTGCAAGTTCCATTGATGGCTGTTGGTCCGTCACAGATTCCATCGTCGTCTGTATCTGCATTCAATGGGTCTGTTCCTGTACTGTTGACCGATGTGTAATTGCCAGTGTTGTCTTCAACGCTGTTGAGCAAGCCATCGCCGTCGATATCGTCGTCGAGAGCGTCGCATACACTGTCCCCATCGAGGTCAAGTGGTACGGAATTCGAGTCGAGCGAGTCTGAAAGACAATCTCCTTCGTCTGCATCGGTGAATCCATCGCCATCGTCATCCATGTCTTCGATGAGGCCGCCTGTCGAATTGTAGTTCTCAGGCAATTGGTCTGGCATGGAATCGCCATCGGTGTCGGCAAGAACTTGAAGTTGCACAGTGAAACTGTCGTTGAACAGGCTCGAGTTCGAGTAGATT
>JABGWN010000112.1 GCA_018645535.1 Methanobacteriota archaeon | reverse complement strand
TGTTGCATCTGAAACAGAGTCTAACTTTTGTAAATGCAGGTAAACATCGTGTTCTGAACCAGGTGACACATTTAGTAGTACATATCCAACAGCCATCGTAACCATTCATTGCACTTTGACTTAGAATAATATCTCATCGGTAGTATTCTCTAGGTCTGTGAGCAAGGAAGAATGCTGTTTACGTAATTCCTCCCATTGTACTTCGGTCCATTCTTCTGGGCATTCGCCTTGCAGCCATTGAACAAAGGCTTCCTCTGTCCATCCATCTGGTATGGCAGGTTCAGAGGCCTCTAGTCCCGGGAGCGATGCTTCTGCTTGAGCTATTGATGCAGATGTGAGTTGTTCAAAATCGTCAATTGATTCATCAGTATCCCATTTCTCAGTACTTTCTTTTCTCCGTTGTAAAACAAGCGTCATACCAACGATTCCAACAATAAGAAGGACAATGTAAATCCACAATGAAGGAGAGCCTTCGGACTGTGTGCTTCGATCATCTACGGCGGATGCATTACAATTAACAACGCATACATAGGGTTCAATCAAGATTGGAGTACTAGATTCCCATTGACCATACTCATTATCTGAATCAGTACAATTGACATCAATTGTAATTGAATCCGTTGATTCATTGATATTACGAGGCAATGGCCATCGAAGCATAGTCATTCCATTCTCATCTTGAGTTTGAATTGGATTGAATGATCGATTCCACAAATCGGTGGTAGTATTCTCTGAGTATACATAAGCACTACACTGTACATCGTTTAACCCATCAAGATCAGTAACTTCTACTTGGAATACCAGATCAGTTCCTGCTTGTACCGATTGTGGTGCTGTACCGTTGAGAATAGGAGGCGCATGACGGAACAGCATCGGAATCTGACTGGTTGCAAGATATCCATCAATCGTTTTTGTTACCAATTGAATTGAACCCGTCTCTGAAGCAAACGAACCATCGAGTTGGAGTCTAAACCAGTACGTATTCTCATCGTTGAGGGATTCCATGCAGTCGTTTGGAGTTAAACTCCATGTTGGGGCCTCTATTGATGGTGCTGAAACCGTCCAACCAAGTTGACGCAAGGAGAGATCAATTGTTTCCATTGGACGATTACTCATAATTTTCGCACCGAGCACTGCAGTATGCCCAAACATGAGTTCACCAATCTGTCCATCCATCGTACACGGCACCATTTCAAGTATCACTGGAGCATTAAGGAATAACGGTAATGATGTGGTTAAGGCTGATGTAGCTCCGTTTGAATCTTGAATCCTGATATCGAATATGACATCTCCGGATTCGAGCGATTCAGGCGGAGGGTTGAGTTGGATGGTCACTTCATCGCCACCTACTTGCCCTTCTAATGGTAGAGTAAGGCTCCCAAATCCAGGCCAAGAGAGTTCAATGTCCCCTAAGTATGTGCCAAAGGTATCATCGACATCCTCAACACGTATGATGATGAATTCATCATCACTATCGATAATGCGATCAAGTTCAGTGTTGTTTGAATTTACAAATCGTATATCGATTGTCGGATGTACATCCTCGACTTTTATTGTTCTCTGCATAACTAAACTACCAGTATTCGTTCGCATTTCCATTGAAATCGATGTCAAAGAACTCCCATTCTCCAAGAAAAAGGTCGTTACATAACAATGGTGGTTAGAATCCGGTTTCTCCACGTACGCAAGTTCTCCAAGTGTACCTCGTTCGACAAGGAATTGTGGTTGTTCTGTGTTTGTATTATGGTCGACATCTAACACACAACCAGTAATTGTGTTATTCACGCCACGTAGAATTCCGTTAGGCGAGGTAGTTGGTAGAGGCGTAACGCCAAGCCATGATGTATCTGCTGAGGATGCATGTGGTCCAAACCATGCTGCTGCTGCGTCAAGAACCTTCGACACATTTGTTGTCGTTTGTTCATCCTGCATCCCAAGTCCGTCAACTGCAATGACGTGCAATGCCAATCCCCCTGTTGAGATGTTAATCGGTAACGTGATCATTGCTTCCCAGGTTGATCCATTGTCAGTTGTTCCCATTGGACCCTGCAACCATGTTGTGTTGTTCAAGATACACGTTGAACAGAGAACCGTCCAGCCCATTGTGACCGATTCGACTTTCTCATCATCAGAGGTAAGAACAGTACAAAGGAACGAATCTCCACGAGCATATTCTGGTTGATCACAATACATTGCATCAATGGATGGAGGCGCATTAACCCAAAACCTGATCATAATGAAATTATTTTCTGTATCTCGCTCAAATGAAGAAGTGTTGTCATGCGTATAGCGAATACGGACATCGAGCCACCCAGATTGAGTCGGTGTAACTGGAATGATGAGCGATGTTCTGGACCCGCTTAGATCGCCAGCAGGTACAGAAAGAGGGGAAGAAGTCATGAGGACAGAACCTTGTATGTTGATAATCTCAAGTTCTCCTTCAGCTCCCGCCATTCCTAAATTTTCAAGACCGACTTCAATGAATCCAGTTCGACCGACTGAAAGATTGTCTTGTAATCGAGCATCCAGAAGATGAATATCATGAATCGTATCGATGTAAGGGGCCATCTTTGGATCACCTACAGTTACGCCCATCCACGAAATGTAGGTATTAGCTGCTGCATTTGCTTCCGCAAAACTGAATCCTTGAGAATACATTCCGAGCAAAACACTTGGCTGTCCAACGGCTGTAAGATACGGCTCATACACGTATCCCTTTACACCACTTACGCCATCCTCGAGTAGATCTGCCACCAGCGATTGTCCATATGTTGTATCAATCGTAAACGAACGACCTCCAGTGGAGACTGCTGTTTCTGCGATTGAACCATCAACCCATGTCATGTGTGGGCGAATGGCTCTGAAACTCAGGCTGTCAAGGAAGACTGAACCGCTTGTTGACGTAGCGACGACATCGATTGGGATTCGTATTCGAAACGCTGTAACATTCGGGTCTGGACGGAAACGAAGCGCTGCATCGACCCAATTTGTCTCAAACGGTTTAGAAGAAGATGTGTTGGTTGAAAGTATATTTCCATTCTGATCGACTGCTTCTACGATAATCGAAAAGGAACCATAGACGTCTCCAGAACGTGAACCTGAAACCGATGCAATCCAAGCATGGTCGATAACTTCGTTTGGAATCAATAGGTATTGCTCGAGAGAAGCAGCTGATGTTCCGGAGCCTGAATATGCTGAGCAGTCCTTGTAAATATCACGATGTAGGCGCGTCACATCACCATCTGTTAGTGCACTTTCCCAAACCATGACCTTGTCGATCATCCCTTCGAAAAATGTGGATTGCGCTCGATTAACTCCAAGCTTATACAAATCGATGTTATTGACTGACCCGGAGGGGAAGGTCGTCATCCGTACCAAAACACCATCCATGTATTGTCGAACATTTCCGTTTTCAAAAACCGTAACAAGGTGCATCCATTGTTGCGCCTCTACGTCTCCAAAGGTGTGTGTCTGATTGTTATGTAACCGCCATTCTCCGTTGTATATGATGTGTTGAAACGAAGTGTTTGAGCCTGCATTGTCAGAGACAGCAAAGACTGAGGCATAATTTGGAAGGGTACTTGAATTGGCCCAAACCCATTGGCT
>JABGWN010000111.1 GCA_018645535.1 Methanobacteriota archaeon | reverse complement strand
TGGGACGAACTAATGGGTCTCCTCGAAACCTCTGACTCACTTGGTTATTCTCAACTACTCGTGAAAACACATCTTGAGCGAGCAACGCTTGAACTCCAGCGGTTCCCAGATTCACTTTCTAAATCTCTACTTATGCGAATCGTTGAACATGTCCATCAGCGACACATGTGAGGTGAATTCATGGCTGTCGAACACCGTGAAGTCATCATTGTTGGTGCTGGACCTGCAGGTACCACTTGTGCTCAACGCTTAGCAGAAGACGGTATTGACGTACTGATTTTGGAGCGGAGAGAGATTATTGGAAATCCTGCTCAATGCGGCGAATGCATTCCAAATTGGGGTGAAGTCATTGGTACGTTTTCTGGTTTGGAGGATCATCAGTGGCTCAAAGACTCTTTCGATTTCCCAGATCGAATCCAACTTCATCGTCTTGACCATATGCGAGTTTTTCTTCCAAGTGGAAAAGCGTATCATTTTGACCTGGATGCTTTTGCTGGTCATCGCCTACAATTTGATGGTTATCTGGCAGAAAAGGCAGTCTCTGCTGGTGCGGAAATCCGGATGTCAGAACCCGTTCAGAATATCAAGCGTAGAAGTAAATCCAATTCACTCCTCATTGTAACAGAGAATTCCCGTTACACTTGCGATCTCCTCATAGATGGAAGTGGTTCTCTAGCTCACGTTTCACGCTTCTTGCATGGAAAGGACAAGGAATATCGCCCTGATGACCAAGTTCCTACTGCCTATGCACAAGTACGCGGAAAAGTACCAGAAACGTTCGATGTATTTCTTGGGAGCGTAGCGCCGAAAGGCTATGCTTGGATTATCCCCAAAGGACCAGATACTGCGAACGTTGGATTGGGAGTACGTGCTGGAGCCCTAAAGGGTTCGATTAAAGAACATCTAAAGAAATTCTGTGATGACCTAAATCTTGAGATTCTTTCATACGGTGGAGGATGGATTCCAATGGGAGGGCCTGTAAAGACCATGGTCGATCAAAATGTAATCGCCATAGGAGATGCTGCAGGATTAGTCATGCCATCGAATGGAGGAGGCATCTCACAGGCCATGATTTCAGGTTGTTTCGCTGCAGAAGCATATCTGGAGTTTAAGCAACATCAAACTCCGCTGACTTCCTATCAAGACCGAGTTGAAGCATGCTTTGGCCGTGCGTTGAAAAACTCATTACGCTCAAAGAACATGGGCTACTTGATGTTCCAAAATGATCTGATTACCGAAGTATTGCTTCGAGTACTAGGTCCGATTGGTGGTATCAAGCGTGCAATGGAGTGCGATAAACCGCTTTGGGTCCTATAAGTAAGATATTTTATTCGTATTCATCGGTGCGTTCAAGTCTTATCAGCATCTGCAAAGGTCATGGCGAACCTAAGCAGAGATGATGAGGCCGTAAGCCCCGTCATTGCTACTGTACTTCTTCTCGCCATAACCGTCATGCTCTCTGGGATGGTATTCGTTCTTATGCAGGGGGCTCTTGAAACAGGTGAAAAAGCCCCACCACAGATGACTGTGAGTGTTCGAGCTCTCGACAATGGATACCATGTAATTAGAATCACAACACTCGATCAAACACTTGACCCCGGTCGAATCTCGTTTAGCCTATCTGAACAAAATAATGCCAATGGTACAGAATTCACAGGTTATGTAGATGATTCTGATGTTTACTCAGTCATTGGTTCGAACGTGTCATTCCATGACCGAGATGCGAGTTATTCAATATCAGCAGGTGATTACTTTGTCATAAATTCGAGAGAAATCGGTACTGATATGGGAGAATGGGGCTTTACACTTCTCGACCAAGAGTTGCAGTATGTGTTGGTACGAATTGATTTACCACCAATGCAATCTTAATCAGTCGTCTTGGTCGTTGAGTGTCCTGATATAATTAAGCTGAGCGTTTTTCATTTTCAGTGAATCATGAAGAATCAGAAACACTTCATCGCAGTCTGAAGAACGTAGAGCCTGTTGACGATATGTATCATCATCGAGTATGGCATGTGCTACTTGCCATAATGAAGATGAATCATATGGAAGAAACTCTTCTTCGAGGAGCAAAAGCATATCTTCTATACTGAGGCCATCATTTCTAAGAATTAGATTGACATCAACGATATGCTGAGCCCATGTGTGAAGAAATCCAGACCAATCATCAGCACTAACTTCCCCTTTTATTTCTTCAACTATCCTTACGTTTGCTTGAAGATATAACTTGCCATCAGGGCTTGTTTCATGATATTGTTCAACGAGTTCATCGACGGTTGGAAATATGTCACCGAATGGCATAGATGGCAAAGCGGCTTGTACGACATCAATGATCTCAAATCGGGAAGTCCCATTTGCACTGAAAAGGAGGTTTGTCCCCTGTTCTTCGACCTTGTTCACGTCACAGAGAACGCCATAGCTTCCAGGTTGAGTCCAACCGTCCACATCCGAAACATCGGTCGAGTGTGTAACGTACCCAAACGGCTTTTCTTCTAATACACAATCGTCGAGCATTTGCTTGTATCGGGGTTCGAAGACACGTAGGGGTTCTTCGACAGTTGGAAATATTCCGGCGGGTAAAACGAACAATGGTATTTTCATGGTCTGCGTCATAAGGTAAAGTGAAGTCTAGGACTTATTGAATGATTGTACATCAACCACCGATAAAAGACATCTCGATACGTTCTGAGTCTGTCTTTTCACTACGAGTTTCAGAATACCGATCTTTTCTTTGGCTCCAAATTGAAGAAATAGCCTTTGATATCTCAGTTTTACTAGCATCCATGCGAAGAATACCGCGGATATCGAAACCTTTTGTTGCAAAAAGACACGTGAAGATACTCCCATTTGCAGAGAGCCTTGCCCTTGAACAATCGCCACAAAACGGATTGGAGATAGATTCTATAAAACCAATTACTGAACCCGACTTCATACTGTATTCTCTTGCCACATCACTAGGATGATCCGGTTCAATGGGCTGAATTCTTCCAAATTCTTTTTCGATTAAAGTACGCATCTCTTTGCCTGTCATCACGTGATCTAAATTCCAAGAGTTCGTGGCTCCAACATCCATGTATTCAATAAATCGAATAGGAACATTTCTCGAGGCCACCTGCGAGATGAGAGGTATGATTTGGTGTTCATTGATGCCTTTTTGCACAACTGTGTTCACTTTCACTGGAATACCCAATGCCAGAGTTTTGTCGATGGACGCAAGGATAAGATCGGGTGTTGAGGTTGTGTCTCCCATTGTTTGGTATACATCAACATCAACAGCATCCAATGAAACAGTTATTCTCGAGATACCCGCTTGTTTGAGCTGTTCAATAGAATTTGAAAGGAGGTGAGCATTTGTTGTTAGTGCAATATCAAGTTCTGGTGAAAGCGCTCTTAGTTGCCGGATCAGTTTGTGTAAGTCTTTGCGTATCAGAGGCTCACCTCCAGTAAGTCTTACCTTTCTAAGACCAGAAGGAAGAAGCGATTCAACAACATGGACAATCTCCTCAAATGAAAGGATATCAGATTTAGGAAGATAGACATGATTGTTATCAAAATGTTCACGAGGCATGCAGTATCGGCATCGCATGTTGCATCGGTCTGTTACAGAAATCCTCAAATCGAGCAACGGACGCTTGAAAACATCCTTGAGGACCATGACCGACCCTAGTGTCGTTGTATTGTGAATGTTTGCAAGCCTTCATCTGATAACAGATGTTGGAGTAGGTATGGCAAAGGGTTGGACAAAGCGGTGGAATTACCGTGGAAAAGGGCATCGTCCAAGCCACATTGAGGCTCTTGATGTAAAAGAAAACACTACACTCTTAGACACTGAATGGAAACTCCCTCCTTCAAAGAGTCATTTAATCCGAATGATGCATCTATGTGCATTGAGCAAGGATGAACATACACTGACTGGAATAACAACTCTAGGTGAAGATCCAGAAAGTATGGCTCGTTGTCTCGAACAACTTGGTGTCCAAATCGCCCATACCCAGGATAAAATGACAATCAATAGTCCTGGAATCTCAGGATTCGTACGCCCTCCGAGCGTCTTACACGCAGGAAATTCTGGAACTGCATTACGTTTCTTAATTGGATTAGCTTCAAGAACAAATCATTTGATTATGATTGACGGTGACTCAAGCCTACGTAACAGAGATCACCAAGACATGTTAAATTCGCTGAAATCACTGGGAGTCGAATGCTCTTATGGGACCGAACAAGAACGCCTTCCGGTCCTTCTACAAGGGCCATGGAGGAACCATGACGTGAAAGTCAATACTTCGAATTCCTCTCAGCCCTTTTCCAGTTTATTGCTCGCAACTGAGGGCATCCAACAACCATGTATGATTGAGAGAAGTTCCAACTCAGTAAGCAAGAGGCATGCACAATTAACAATGGATTTGATGATCGAATGCGGAGCCGTCATTGAGCAAGATGGGGACAAAGTCATCGTTCAACCATGGAACTCAACTCCTCCAAAGAACTGGGAAGTGCCACCAGATGCTTCGATGATGGCGTTTACTGCTCTTTCTTGCGTTGTTGCCAACAGAGAAATTACTCTAATAAATCTACCAAATGAAAAGGACTCAATTGGCCACGAAGTGTTATTGGAAATGTTACCTGAGATCGGTCTTCTATTGAATGAAAACATTCTTTCTCCTTCCAAGACCTATGCCACAGTTGACATCAATTTGATTGATGCAAACGACCTGCTACCTCCGCTCTCTGCAATTCTCGCCTTGACCGGTGGAGGTACAATCTCAGGTGCAGCCCATGCTATGTTCAAAGAAAGTAATAGGATTACTAAAACTGCTGAGATGCTTCAACAATTTGGAATTGAATGTCAAATAAAGGATGATGGAATTACAATCCAAGGAAATCAGTCGATTCAAAAACCAACCTCAATGGTTGAGACATTCGGAGACCACCGCCTTCAGATGACTGCAGTTCTTTTGGCAACAAAGGTTGGAGCAACAGTAGAGGGCCCTCGACTTCACCGAGTCGCAGATCCTTACTTCCTCGACAGGCTTTCAACCGTGCCTACCGAAGTGCTTGTCAAGGGAGTCCAGAGATAGACGAAGTGCTGTTGGGCGGCCATGGACGCAAGCCCATGGATTTGGAACATGACGCATATCATCGAGTAAACGACGCATTTCAGCAATGCTCAACTCGTCATTTGCTTTTACAGCACCTCTGCAGGCATTGAGGAATGCCAAATGGTCTTTTCTCCGTTCAATCGTTTCCAGAGGAGCTCCATCCTCGCTTACATCCTGTAGGAGATCAAATAAAAACGGCTGGATTTCATCGCCATCGAGAAGGCGAGGCGCTTGAAGAACATGCCACTCTTCGTCTGATTGATGTTCAAGTGAAAATCCAAGGTCATTCAATTTCTCCATAGATGCTTCCAATCGTGCTTGTTGAGTCAAATTGAACTGGATAGTTGTAGGCACCAAACGAGGTTGTGGCTCCCAAATCGTTGGATCATGTCGAAGGCGTTCGTATCGAATGCGCTCATGTAAAGCATGCTGGTCAATCAAAAGGAGTTCCTCTCCTGCTTGCGCAAGAATATACGAATCAGCAAATTGCGACAATGGTTCCATCTTTGGTAAATCGTTCCCAGTGAATTTCAATGGTGACTCTTCGCTTGGAAGAATACTTCCACCAAGACCTGCGTGTCGGTGCAATGCCCGTTCTTCCTTAGAAAGAGCTGGGGCCATTGGGGATGAATCCATTCCAGGTAACAATTTTTGAGCAGATGCTGCTGTTGATTGTGGACGTAACTTCTCATCATTGTCGATTGGTTCTTCAGCAACCTTCCCAACAAGATTGAGTTGAGTTCCTGCTGCGAGTGCCCATGCTGGTGGAGCTGGTGTTTCCTGAAGATTTGTCTCTTCGACTTTAGGGACAAGAAGTTCTTGTATTGGCTTTTCTATAGACTGTTGAGAAAGACCTTCCAGTCCTTGAAGTTCACCACTTGGATCAGGTTGAGTCGGAGAGGACGCAAGAGTATGAGCAATGGCTCGCTCAAGACGTTCGAGGACTCGCCATGAATGACGCAGCCTCACTTCTCTTTTCGTAGGATGGACGTTTACATCCACCTCATTAGCAGGAACTTCAAGGTGAAGAACTGTTACAGGGTGCCTGCCCTGCATCAAACGGGTACGGTAACCTCTTCGTATTGCTTGATGAAAAGGTGTTGATGCAACGGGCCTACCGTTTACCAGAATGTGAATCTCATCCCCCTTGCCTCTCGAAATATCTGGAGTACTGATGTAACCTGACCATGTTTCATCCCCTGGGACGCTCGCATCATCATCGGGCTGTTGAAGATGAAGCAGAGAAGAAGACTGACCTCCTAAAACATCATACAAGCGATCTTCAATTGTCTCGACTTTTGGCAAATGAAGAGTAGAACGTCCATCAATAGTACATCGGAAACCAACATCTGGATGGGCAATTGCATGAGCGACAACAACCTCTACGATTCTTGCATGTTCCGTTGCAGGTCGACGTTGAAAACCTAATCGGACGGGAGTATTTTCGAAGAGATGTTCAACTGTAACTACAGTTCCTTTTGCCATTCCAGATGGTTCAATCTCTCCTTTGTCGCCATCCTCCATGTTGATACTACGACCTTCTTGGCCATCTGGCCGAGAGGCGACTGTAAGTTTTGAGACCATTCCGATACTTGCAAGAGCCTCTCCTCGAAAGCCAAGCGTGTAAATCTCATTGAGATCTTCTGGAGATTTCATTTTCGACGTTGCATGCCGATCGAGAGAAAGGGCGAGGTCTTCTTGGTGAATTCCGCTCCCGTTGTCTTCGATTTGTATCTTATCAAAACCACCTCTTTCAATAACAACATGAATCGAAGTGGAGCCTGCATCAAGTGAATTCTCAAGAAGTTCTTTGACAACTTGCGCTGGACGTTCAACAACTTCACCTGCAGAAATATGACCAATCGTTTTCTCATCAAGTTGCTGAATTCTGTTTGGTTCGCTCATTCAATCATCCCTCCAGTTTTGTTTGAAGATCTTCTAACAACTTGTAAGCATCTCGTGGAGATAAATCATCAAGATTGACATCGCTTAATTTGTCCAGCACAGATTGTTCTAGTTGTGAAGGGCCAGTGGACGTAAATTCTGTTGTCTGCATTGCAGCCGCTGCGAAATATCCCAGCAAAGAGGACTGGCCTGCCTCCCGTGTTTGGGGCGCTCCATCTCTACCAGCCTTTGCTCCTTGGGCTTGTTGTTCAAGGAAAGCAAGAAGATCAGAGGCACGTTCGACCACAGGACGTGGTAAACCTGCTAGGGCTGCCACTTGAATTCCATATGATTCATCGCATGGGCCATCAGCCACTGTATGGAGGAAATGCAGAGTACCATCTTTTTGTGCCACCTGAACATGAACATTCGCCAGACCATTGATTTCAGATTCCAATCCAACAAGTTGGTGGTAATGAGTGGCGAAGAGACTGCGAGCTCCAATTCGATTACAAACATCTTCTGTGACTGCCCAAGCAAGAGAGAGACCATCGAAGGTTGATGTTCCTCTTCCAATTTCATCCAATAGTAGCAGGGATTGTGGTGTTGCTCGACGAAGGATATGGGCTACTTCGATCATTTCCATCATGAATGTTGAACGACCTCTTCTCAAATCATCGCTTGCACCAACTCTGGTAAAGATTCGATCAACGAGTCCTATTTTCGCCTTCTCAGCAGGCACAAGACTTCCTGCTTGGGCGAGAATTGACACAAGAGCAACCGTCCTTAAGTAAGTCGATTTACCGCCCATATTTGGACCTGTAATCAACAGAAACCTTCTCTTCTCATCCATCATAGCATCATTCGGAACAAAACCCTGTTGTGCTTCAAGAACGGGGTGTCGTGCTTGTTCAAGATGCATTTTTTTGCCCGAAACAATAGAGGGTTTTACCCATGAACGTTGGCGTGCAGTCGCTGAAAAACATTGTAACACATCGATGGATGCAACACGTGAAGCAATCTGCGCGAGATGGTTTGCATGGCCACGAATATCATCTCTCAATTCACAAAACAGACGATATTCAATTGCTTTCGATTTACTCTCCGCAGTGAGTAATAAATCATCTTGCTCAAGTAAATCATCTGTTACCCAGCGGTCTCCATTGGTCATCTGCTGTTTGCGTTTCCACTCTTCAGGAACCTTAGATGAATGAGTCGCAGTCACTTCAATAAACCATCCAATTTGACGGTTGTTCTTTACTTTCAAACTCGGGATACCCAACTCTTGACGGTATTTTGTTTCAAGATCTTTAAACCAAGTATGTCCAAGTTCAGAGGCTGACCTGTAGCGATCTAATTCTTCATGAATTCCTTTTCGGATTAGCCCACCATCTCTTAGGCTCAATGGGACTTCATCAACCAAGGTTCGATGGATTGTTTCTGCAACATCTGTGAGCGCATCCAAATCCTCAACCAGATGCATGAGTAGACCGTCCTCAGTCTCAAGACAAAGTCGTTTGATAGCAGGAAGCCGTTCGATTGCATTCGCTGTTGCAAGGAGGTCACGAGCGTTTGAGCGTTGATAGTTCAATTGTGTCGACAAACGTTCGATATCGAGCATCCCTTTCAGGCATTCTCTCAACAAATCCAGACGTTTGGAAGAGCGCATCAGAGAAGTTACAGCAGAATGCCTTGCTTCGATGGCCGAGACATTCGAAAGAGGACGCAAAAGCCATGATTTCAAGCAGCGGCGCCCCATTGCAGTCCTACATTTATTCATTGACCAGAGAAGAGAACCCTCGAATTCTCCGGCGAGTGTTTGGGTAATCTCCAAGTTTCGAAGCGTGGTTTGATCAAGTACCATACCCTCCGAAGTTTCTTGAATTTCGACATCACTGATTGCGATATCATCGTGTCGATGAACTGTAGCAAGGTAGTCTGCTGCAAGAGCAGTGGCTTGGAGAGCTAAAGGCGAATCGTCTAAGTCAAGATGTCCAAGGTCATTTACAGATAACATCTTCTTTAATTTCTCAAGAGAGCGTTTTGCTGGAGCTGCATGTTGACTGATGATGATCGAATCAAGTAATGAAATCAAATGAAGGACTTCATCATCCTTGGAATCGGACAAAGTAAGTACAAGTTCACTCGGGCTCCAGCGTAATACTTCATCATGTATCGAGGCCCATCTACCATCCCCTTCATGTGTTGTCGCCCATGCTTGACCTGTTGAGGCGTCGATCATTGAAACTGCAACGGAATCTGCTGCTACAGAAAGGGCACATAGAAGAGCTGAGGAATCCGTACCAATGAGTGATTCTTCGTAGAGAGAACCAGGCGTGTAGACTCTTGTTACAACTCGCTCGAGCAGTTTTGCACCTTCCCTTAGTTCCTGCTCCTGCTCCGCAACTGTGACTTTGTGGCCAGCACGCAACATTTTCCGCAGATTGTCCTCGAGTTGATGCCAAGGGAAACCAGCCATAGGGATTGGATTTTCTGCATTCTTATCCCTAGATGTAAGTGCTAGACCCATGGCTTCAGAACCGATTTCAGCGTCTTCGTGAAACAATTCATAGAAATCACCCATTCGGAAGAAAAGAACGGTCCCCGGATTCTCTTCCTTTAGTTCGTGGAATTGGTCCATCATGCTCCTCTTTGTCATCTACTCGCCTCCTCGGACACTAACCGATTGGATGGTAATGCCGAGGCATCATTAAGGTTCGCCGCGAACGTTATCCTAACGTTTCTTTTGCAACAAAGTACGATCGATGATTGTATACAATTGAGTTCCAAGCATCAAAACTCCTGCGAAGAGGAAGAGGAAATTAAGGAAGCCACGTCCAGAAGACATCGAACCCTCGAGAGTTAAATCCAATGATAGACGATCGGAATCACCCTTTGCATCGTACCCATGAATGTACAACGAATCGCCTTCTATGACAACAAATGTTGGTTGCAGTGGTAAAGCATATTGCAAGTTCTTTGTTGTCTCTTCACCAGTTTCAACATCCATCCTTAGAATAGATTTACTTCCCAGTTCACCGAAAAACCAAAGTCGATCTTGACATGGTTCGTAGACCATCGCTTTTGCTGTAATGTTATGACTCTCAATTGAATCCTTTGAGATGATGAATACCTCTCGATCTGAGGCTGCTGCTGCGAGACCGTCCTTCATTGGAGTCAACGAGTGCACTTCGCTTCCTTTATCCATAACTGCCGATATTCGAACTTGAGGAGCAGTCGAACCACCTGACCAAGTAATGTAAGCGAAGACAATATTCGAGCCAAGTTGAGCAGGGTTGTCGTCATGATAGGTGGCGAGACCTGTTGCAATGTAGGTGTTATCTTCGAGGTAAACTAAACCAGTCCAAGAGACTGAAGGGTCGGGAGAAGATGAAACAGTAACTCCCGAAAGACCCAAACCTCGAATGCCTGAACCTCCGTCTTCAGAGGTGATTAAAACACGATTATTGAGGATTGTATCCGATGTATCTGTTGCCATCCCTTGGATACTAAATGAGGAACTCATTCCGTCATCTAGGATTTGATTCGATGGCATACCATTGACAACTGTTGTAATTGTGTTTGGAGCTGCCGAGTAGGTTACTGCACCGTCTTCATCTGATCCAAAAAAGGTAACGTCCCTTATGAGGTCGTCATCAAATGGGAGAATGTCATTCACATCTTCGGAAGAGAATTGTTGATACATCTTCATTCCAGAGCCATTCAATACAATTGCGGAATGTGCACCATCCCAATCGGAGTTGGCATGATAATCGATTTCAACGATATGATGACCACCGTCAAAGGCGAAGTTCTCGTCTGAATCAACTCCGAGAACCATACCCTCTAAATTGCGGGTACCGCCAATGAGGAATCCCCCTATGACTACGAAAACCAAAAACAACCCGAGTGCGAGCCATTGATGTTCTGACTCTTCCTCGAGCAACTTCCTCCAGCCGCTCGCCATAACACCCCCTAACGTTGAACCATTATGTTCCTTGCTCTAAAAATCAATCATCTTTTTGCGAAAATATGTTCTTAGGAATACATCGGAGGGATGATAAGGGAAACATTAGTCGCATGGATGCTAGGAGTAGATGTTATGGCACGTAAACCCGCATCAATGTACCGCCGACTCAAAGGACCTGCTTACACACGACGCAAGTTTATTGGCGGTGTTCCAAACAACCGTATTCT
>JABGWN010000110.1 GCA_018645535.1 Methanobacteriota archaeon | reverse complement strand
CGAACTTCTTCGATATGATTTGAGCAGTAGTGCTTTTTCCTCTTCAATTCCTTTAGCGAACATTAACTTGACTGAAACCACATCGTTGCAGATGCTCTCATGGGATTCTATTGGTTCTCGTTCTCCTGTAAATGATGTCCACGTTGTTACCAACGGGAATGGAGAATTGATGCTCATTGAGGCTGACCTGCAGAGTACATTCATCGATGAAATTATCATTGCCACAGGTCCCTCGGACAGTGACATCAACGATGTTGTTGAGCATAATGGGATTCTATACGGTGCAGGTTTTTACTCAAAAGTCGTCGAACGATTTGACATCGGTGCATCGGCTTGGCTTGAACCAATTGTCATCAATGACTACGTTTTCACCCTCGAACTTGCAGGAGATACAATCCTTGCAGCAACCTACACGAACGGAATCTATCTGATCGAAGACGGTGCAATCCGAGGGAACATTGCGGCTGGAAATGAATATGGAAATGTTCAAGGCACACTTGCAATTTATGACATCGATTCAACCGGAGACTGCAGCACAACGTTAGGGTGCGAACTTCTCTTCGTTCAACCCTATGGTGTGTATACAGCGACTGCAGATGCTACGAGCGTAAGCAACCCAACTCGAATCCAAGAATCATTTGTCCTCAACTACGATGTCGCCATCTATGGTGGTGTCGGTTTCATCGCAACCGATGAAGGATTGCTGCGTTACGATCTCGTAAACGATACCTTCCTTGACACATGGCGTTCAACCTCTTCGAGCCGATTAAATTACGCCCAGGTTGCCGTTATTGGCACAACTATGAACATGGGGATTGAAGGATTTGGCGTAGCTCGAAAGGACATTGTCACAGGCCAATCATTGTCGACTTTAGACAGCACAAGCGCTGGAATAGGGAACGATAATATCTACTCTGTTGAAGCGAGCGGGAGTGATTTGTGGATTGGAACCGACGGTGGAGCATGGATTTGGGACGGGACAACCGCAACAAAAGTCCTTGAGGGAGGTTTTTATGAGCGTCCACAAGTATTCTATGATTTTGAACTCGACGGTAACTCAATGTATGCTGCCACTAACCTAGGTCTTTGCAAATACGGTTTGTCTGGAAACTTCATATCTGTGCCAACTTGTAACGCATTTACGACGTCTACTGGACAAGTAACAGAACTTGCCATCAACAGCACGACTATATTTGCAGGCTCCAACAGCGGCGTCTACCTCATTGACAAAACCACGTTAGCAGTCGTTGACACTTGGACCACTGACCAAGAGAGCGCAGACGCTGAAGTGGTCGTGATTGACGATGTAGCCTACATTGGCCTGTCTGGTCTAGGAGTGGCTCGCTGGGACATTACCAATGAAGAATGGCTTACCACGTGGAGCGATACCGTGCTTGGCCAAGGAAACACACAAATTACTGGCATGATCAGTGATGTTGCAAATAGAGGGTTATGGGTTGCAGGCCCTCAATTTTTCAAACTGGTTAATACATCCACAAGTCAAGTTTCTCAAACGTTGTCGATCAACAACGCTCATGATTTAACAATGTACGGCAATACGATGTACTACCATCTCAATGATACTTCTGACAACATTTTCTCGTACGATATCATCAATTCAACAAGTAATTCTCCACTTGATGCAGGGACTGCTTTGGGTAATCAGACTGGTTTCATTGCGAGCATGGAAATTTCTGGAGACACTCTTGTTGCAAGTGTGTTGATTGTGAGGAGTTCCATAGGCAACTTTGGTCAGGTAAGTTCTATTGATGTAGGGGGCCTTGTCCAATATGACCTTGTCAATCAAGTATGGAACACAACCATCAACTCGTCTGGACCAATCGATGTAGTATCGTATTTCAATTCATCAACTGGTCATTCGTGGGTGAGTTGGGGCAACACTGGCGTTGAAGTATACGCGCCAAACGGCACCAGTATCGGATTCTGGGATAATATTTCGGCCGTCACTGAAATTGTTGAATATGACGGAAGAATCTTGTTTGCTACCGAAAACGGAGTGCAGCGATTCAACGAAACCTCGTTCCAATGGGAAGCTACATGGACATCTGGCAACGGTTTGCCGAGTTCAACAGGGAACATCATCTACGAACTATGGACTGATGGCTCAATCCTTGCCGTCGGTATCTCTGATCAGAATCCATTCGTCCCAAAATATTTCATTGCTTTCTTAGAGTTGGATGGCACATGGACTTCCTATCAGACGGGAACAACCAACATAGCGCGAGGTATTCCCTTTTCAATGACTCAATGTGGGACGAACCTTTACGCTGGATTTTGGAACAACAATGGGGGTCTCTCTTCCTTTGATTTAACGACATTAACCGCTGTTAGCAGTTGGGGTGGAGGGTCCTTCCCAACTGGCATAGAGAACAACAAGGTATCCGCCCTTGCATGCGATGATGACGAAATTTTGTATGTAGGTTACAACGGTAAAGGCAACTTCAACGCCGATCTACCAATCTCAAGATATGACACTCAAAACGGGCGATGGCTCAGCACCATCTCGCAAAGTGCTCATGGCATCACATCTGAGGTGATCAGCAGCGATGGATTGTATCACTCAGATGGAATGTTATTCATCAGCACGGGAATCTTTGGTTTCGCAGCCACTTCCACAACCAGTTTTTCATATCTCCAAACCAATTCTACGTTTACGGGACAAGTTCTTGATGATCCGTTGAGAAATGCCGTAACCAGTTACCAGTACACAGGTGGGGAATTGCATCTTGCTCGGGCAGGTGGCTCAACCGGAGTAAACTCAATTCTCAAATACAATGCATCCGGATTCAACACACTCATTCAATATGCATCATTACCAAGTGGAAATATCGTCTCTATGGATGGAGTAGGAAACACCCTTTGGGTGGCAACACAAGGGGGTGTCTTGAAGGGTGAATACAACACATCTGGCGGAATTGAATGGACGAACGGTTGGTCAACACCTATCGGCGCCGTAACCACCGACACGTTGCTTGATGGTACAGACTTGTACATCACAACGACCGGAAGTGGTCTATTGAAACTCGACACAAACACCGGCAGTTTAGTCACAATGGCCGGGGCACAGCACAACAACCAAGGAGGCATAGCAGCAACAGTCGATTCATCTGGAGCAGAAGTGCTCATCATCGGATTGTTAGGGTCCACAACCACTGCATCAGGTGTGCAATCATTTGACATTACTTCACAACAATTCTCAGTGAGCTCTTTGCTTGCTGGACTGCCATCAAACGCAATCCGCGGTTTCACGTTTAGTTCAGACTCGTTGTTTATTGCCACATCAAATGGAATTGGACAATGGAATTTCACAGTGAATGCTTGGGAGAATCCAATTATTGTTGAAGATGGACTGCCGGATTCATTCATTAGCGACGTGTTTTGGGCATCCAATACCCTCTATGTGGCCAGTCTTTCTGGAATGACGCAATACATTCCGACCACCGGGGGATCGATTACTTTGAAACAGTCAGATGGGCTTTTGGGTAATTCTGTCGCCTCGTTCGGGAGTTACACCACAACAACTCAGGGCACTTGGTTGATTGCTGTTCATGATGGCGCATTAGGTGAACGCCCTGGGCTCTCAGTGGTTAATATTTCATCGAGTATCGTGGTCTCCACGCATCGGTTTGATCAGTTACCATCAAACACAGTCACTTCAGTCACAGCAGATTATGGGGGCGTTCACATCGCTACAGATACTGGCTCACTCACGCATTACAACGGCCTGACCGACCAATTTATCGCTGGCATATCAAGGGCAGATGTGCCTTCTTGGCCCATCCAAGATATGGAATCAGACGGTGTTCACCTGATGGTTCGAGGTGCTTCAAGCGTTTCAATCATCGAAGCAAGAACTTCATCGCATGCTTTGTTGAAATCCTATGTGGTGCCCAACCCTCAGAACGTTGCAGTTGGTCCAAATGGCTTTTGGGCTGCAACCCGAGATGATGGATTGTTTGGTTGGACCAAAGCCTTCGAAGCTATAGAAAGCGGCGTATCTCGATCTGCAAATCCTCTCACAGTTGCTCTTTCAAATCAATTCTTCAACATAGGAGAATTAACCCATCCAGGAACAAACATAGAATTGGCAACACTCGAATTCCCACTCTCCCTCGATACAAGTCTAGGGTCACTCGATGGCAATGGTGTTCGGTTCCAATACGTTCCACTTGCATTCGGTTCACCCGTTTCAAACGCTTCAATTTGGGCACAAACGACTGAGTTGAATTATGATGCTACGTTTCAGATTCGAAACGCTTCAGTCTTGGGAGAAATGCTGCAGGAGGCTATTGATAATGGACAACTAAGAAATGGTATTCGCTATGTTCCGCTCACATTGTACTCTGCAACAAATGGAAGTTTGGAAGTACGATTAACCTATGACTGGATTCGTAAGGATACACCTGTCATCATTACAGACGTCTCTGATCGTCCAGATGATGGTGGAAGCGCCCTTAATCTTGAATGGTCTCTTGTTCCCGACCTCGATTTCAAATCCTATCATGTGTATCTCAACCAGGGTCCATGGACAGGTCTCGTGACAGATATTGATCTTAGTAATAGAATCGCTGATGCTTCAGAGGCTCTTTATTCTAGAACTATTGCAACAGTTACAACTGCGAATGGAGTTGCATTAATCGATGGATTAGACTACTACGCACTGGTTGTTGTTGAATATCAAGATGGTCGATTTGGAACCCCAAGCCCAATTTTTGGCCCCGTTGTTTCGAGCAACGAGGTTCCAACTTCTCCTGCATGGATTCAAGGGCAACCTTCACTTAACCAAATCGAAGGGGACTTGGACCTTGAATGGGCTAAGTGCAACGCTCCAGATGCTGTAGAAACTCGAATTTATGTGTCAACTAGTCCAATTACTGACGCAATTGGCCTTCCAGTGAATTTGATTATTCCAATTGGTGATGAGAACAGCACAACATTGAGTTTGTTGGCTGGAGTACCGTATTGGTTCGGCGCTACTTGTGTGGATTCGATCGCACAAGAAGACGCTCTTAATGCGACAATCATCGGTCCAGTTATTCCTGTTTCCGGCGTAAATGATAACACAGCGCCAGAACCGTTGGAAAACGTCTCCGCAAATGACACGCCTGAGGACAACGGAGGTCGAATCACCATCAGCTGGGACCGAACAGAAGCCATCGATTGCGCATTTTATCAAATCTACATTGTCTCTAACGTTGAATTTGCAACATACCCGACTTCTGTTGGGGGATTTCCGACATCCTCGATAATCACTGATTGTGATCAAACATCTGCTATCGTCAGCGAGTACAATGGTTTACCACTTCTTGATGGAGTCGAATACTATCTCGGCGTCGTTGCGTTCGATGTATTTTTGAATGGGCAATCGAATGACGCCAAGATCGTTACCGGAATTCCTGAAGACAACCTGAATGGAGAAGTTCGTTCACCAGATAGAATCGAAAATGTTCAAGCCTTTGATACTCCAAACGATGCAGGAACCTCCATTGATGTTCAATGGACAGTTTCACAGACTGGAGATTTCGGTTTCTACGTCGTTTGGGCTGCTGATCGCCCACTCAAAAATGTCACTTCGTTATGGAATGCGTACGAAATGAACTCTGAATCATGTGGATGTTTGGTATTCGATAAACAACAAACCAATGGTCAAAACAATCCTATCATGCTCTCGATGAGTACTGCCACATACACTACGTTTGATGAATTTGGAAATGCAAAGGATGTTGTTTCAGAGATTCAAGAGAACATTCGACTCTATGTTGCAGTTACAGTTCACAATACAGTAGGAGATGCTTTCACATCTGGACTGATGAATACTGATGTACTCCCTGTGAATAATTTGCAAGATACAATCGCTCCTGAACGGATTGAAAACATCACGCTATCTGATCGTCCACTTGATGATGGAACGGGAATCAATCTTGAATTTGAACTGACCTCTGCAAGCGATATTTTCGAATATCACGTATTTGCAGCCCCATTCCGATTCACTTCGGTGGGATTGGATTCGAATGGACCAGAATTCCCAAGTATAGTTCTCGATAGAGAACCTGAGTTCCCAATTTTAATTACAACGCTTACAGGAGAACTTCCAGTCTCACCGGAGTTGACTGTTTGGGTCGCTGTAGTCCCAGTAGATTTCGCCGGAAACGCAGTTACCACTGGTTTGGTAACAGCGTCAACCAATTCAATTGATGAGGGTTATTCAATCGATGGAAGCCAACTTCCCACCATTGATGGTATTAGCCTTGACTGGGTAAACGAAAAGGACATACTTGTAACTTGGAATCAATCAGTTTCAAAGCTTGTAATCGGTTACCAAATTCATATCAGTAATCTGAATTACAGTAACATCTCTGAGGCTACGTTGATGAACGAAGGTGTTATTTCAACAACGTTTGTAATCACTTCTGAAGTTTTCCCAGTAATTTCCAATGATACAGATTGGTTTATTTCTGTGACGCCCTTTGATGAGGTTTCGATTAAGCAACGAGTCATTCCTGTAAAGTTAGATTCGTTGGTCATCCAAGATGATTCAACTACATCTGATTCCTCATTCAGTTTGGACTCCTTGTTAACGACTCAGAACCTCATTCTGATGGGTGCTGGTTTTGCAGTTCTTGTCCTTCTTGCAACAATCTCACGCACCCGTGGTAAGCGAACAAAAGAATCTCGCGTATGGGAAAATCAAGCAACAACTTGGGGCTTTGATGAATCCATTGAGTTGAATAACCTGGCCGCACCTAATTTAGACACGCAACAAGGGTATACTGCGCCTGCTCCTTCTCTAAACGTCCCAATGCAACAAGTTCCAAGCATGGTGCCACCAAATCCAGTTGGTGTCCCACCAATGCCTCTTCCACCTGTGCAACCGGTGAACGTTCCACCACTGCAAGTCGTTCAACCAAGTATGCCTCAACAAATCATGTCTTCAAACCAGGCATCACAAATTGACGTATCGTTCTTAGATGATCTACTTTGATTCTGAAATATCTGTACATTAAGCGGATTCTTCATGCAATCTGAACCAATGGGGTAGACATGCTTTGGTTGGAATTTACATCCCAAACCACACAGGAGATTACTTTGAATTCGATGGACATCTTAGATATTATTACATCGCTGAAACCACCGCATGGTATGATGATTGTGATTCCATTGGAGTCGATACATGGTATGACTTCAAGAACATTGAAACGTTTGAAATTAAATAATGGCCAGTGATTGAAACTAAACGATTACATTCAAACTTGAAGTTCGTTTACGGGACGATTTCGATCAAGGAATTCCTTGGAAGCGCTTGATAAAATAAACACTCCTTCAAAAGCAAACTTTGTGATGTTACCACATGAACCGCACCGTAGGTACAGCAACTGTTATCCTAATCATTACTCTTTTTGTTTCGGCAGGAACTCTCGTTTCGCTGGACGTCGTCTCATTAGGGAGTGAATCTAGCTCTCTCACAATCCAAGTCGATCAGAGCGAAGGGGCGAATGTTTACACTATGAACGAAATTGATGAAGGTGACAACGACGAAGAAGAATCAGTTGTTCTGGTATACCATGAATTTGCCTTTACCGCAATGGGAGGAGGAGATGTCATCAACTGGGATTTTGGTGACGGTACGACGAGTGTAGGTTCCGAAGTAATGCATCAATTTGAACTTCCGGGAGTATATACTGTAACTTCAACATCAATCACTTCCGACGAAGTTTACTCAAAAAGCATGCAAGTTACTGTTCATCTGGAAGCCTCTGTAGAAGTTGACAACATGGAATGCGCTTGTGCTCCAACAGGCAAAGATACCACCATCGATCTACTTGCCCTTCCTGGAATGATGTCTATTGAAGGATATCTTACCGTAGAACACGATGGAAGCAGTGAATCATGCTCTCAGAGGAACCCACTACAGGAATGTCACCTTCGTGTCATTCTCGAGCGTACGGAAGCAGGGGAAGTTGTTTCCCAAGATGTTCTCTATGATTCAACATTCAGAACCAATGAAGTTGTCATTGATTTCGACTTGGAAGAAATGACGTTTGAACAAGGTGATGGTATCAATCTACGACTCGAAACTGACCAACTACGTGATTGGCACAAGCCTACAGCAGATTGGTCATCAACTGCGCCAGTTGTTGCTTGATTTCTAGGAACGTATCAGTACGTGTAGAATCCCTGGCCAGACTTACGGCCTAGTTTTCCTTCCTTAACCATCTGAACTAAGAGAGGAGCGGGAGCGTATTTTTCTTGCTTGAGTCCATCATAAAGGACATTCATGATGTGAAGGACTGTATCAAGTCCGATAAGATCTGATAGGGCTAATGGTCCAATTGGATGGTTCATTCCAAGTTTCATGATACCATCAATAGCTTCTGGTTCTGCAACGCCTTCTTGAAGCGTTAGAATCGCTTCATTGAGCATTGGGCAAAGAATCCTGTTTGAGATGAAGCCAGGTGAATCATTGCATGATAGTGCCGTTTTACCCATCTTAGCAGATGCTTCGATAACAGCAGCATTTGTTTCTGTACTCGTCTTATCACCATTGATGACTTCAACGAGTTTCATGATTGGAACTGGATTCATGAAATGCATTCCAAT
>JABGWN010000109.1 GCA_018645535.1 Methanobacteriota archaeon | reverse complement strand
GGTCCAATGCCTTTGAATTGTATGAGATGCTTACGAATTTCTTCAAGTGAGGATGAATCAAATGGAAACTCCAGCAGTTCCTTCGAAGATTGAGCTAATCCGAGAATGTATCCACTCTTAGGACGTGTTATGCCACATGATGCAATCTCTTCTTTGGTGAATTTCAAAACATTATCCGGTTTTACATCGCCAACAAGGTTGAGAAAACGATTCCAGATACTCTCTGCTGCGATGACACTGATTTGTTGACCAACAATTGAGCGAATGAGCGTGTTGAACAAATCGCCCTTTCCTTTCAATCCGTCTTCACCATATTCCTCGATTAACTTCCCCATAATTGGATCTTGACCTAGATGCGACAAACCATCACCCCACCAATCGGGAATACCTACGTGCATGATGTCGCTACAGCCACAGAGGTTTTGAGGACTCGTACGGTGGCACAACCATGCGAGACCAATTATTGCAGATGTTGCAGTTGAAGGATGTAGACCGCACTGGATGGGTTCGTGCTGGCGTGAACAAGCCAGAGTCAGTTGCTGCTCATTCATGGGGAATGGCAACCTTAGCGCTTAAACTCTGTCCAAAAGAGCTTGATCTATCGAGAGTCTTATCGATGTGTCTTGTTCATGATTTAGCAGAAGTCATTGTTGGAGACTTAACACCACATGATGAGATCCGTGGTGAAGAAAAACATCAACTCGAACGCGAGGCAATGTTGGCGATGGCCCCTGAGTGGGTAGACTTGTTCGATGAATATGAATCTGCATCGACTCCAGAGGCTAAATTCGTTAAAACAATGGATAAACTGGACATGGGTTTGCAAGCAATTCGATATACTGAACAGGATATTGACTTATCTGAGTTCATATCAAGTGCAAGGAAGACCACAGACGAAACAGACCTCGCATATCTCCTCGAATGAGATAAACGAGCCGACAATAACAAAAACACCTACGTGTGCCGATGGGTTACAGCCCGATAGTGTAGTGGTCCATCATGGTGGGTTTTGGTCCCGCCGACCTCGGTTCAAATCCGAGTCGGGCTACTTTGTGAAACCGCAAGTTCATCTATTCCCTCCGTTTGGTTTGCACCATGGCAATAGAGCGCATCGCCGTACTCGGCGCAGGACAAATGGGGAATGGAATTACACAAGTTGCAGCAGCAGCAGGGTATGATGTCATCATGATTGACATTGAACAAGAATATGTGGACAAAGGATTAGCAACCATTCAACGATCATTGGCTAAACTTGTTTCGAAAGAACGTATGAGTCAAGAAGATGCAGATGCGACACTTGCTCGAATTTCCTTAGCCACAGATAGAAGTGTTTGTGCAGATTGTGATTTGGTTGTCGAAGCAGTTCCTGAAATTCTGGATTTGAAAACCTCCATCTTTGCGGAATTAGATGGAATATGCAAGCCAGAAACTATTCTCGCTTCCAACACCTCTTCTATCTCAATCAGTACAATTGCTGATGCAACCAATCGACCAGACAGAGTCATTGGAATGCATTTTATGAATCCGGTTCCAATCATGAAACTCGTTGAAGTTATTAATGGTGATAAAACCAGTACAGAAACAAATGCTGCAGTTATTGAAGCATCAGCTAAAATGGGTAAAACCGCACTATCGTGTAATGATTCACCTGGCTTTGTCTCCAATCGAATTCTTTGTCCAATGCTCAATGAAGCAATTCTAACCCTTCAAGAAGGCGTTGCAGAACCAGAAGCCATTGATGGTATCATGAAACTTGGAATGAACCATCCAATTGGACCATTGGCCCTATCAGATCTTATCGGCCTTGATACTGTCCTTCACATTATGAATGTCCTGTATGATGGACTAAAGCAAGAAAAGTATGCACCTGCACCTTTGCTAATACAGATGGTTGAGGAAGGAAAACTCGGCCGTAAATCAGGTCAAGGGTTCTACACGTACTAATAGACTTGATGATTTCAAACCGTTACTGGTGCAGTTGACGACCAATCTGCAGTAGGCTTGTGCCAATCACGTAGTTGATCGGTCTCAAGTCTAAGGTTTATGCCATCACCCTGCTCGAACGTCATGTCCTGAAGATCGAAGTCGATGACGACTTCATTGGTTCTAAATGTTGAATCATAGAGAATCTCTTGTGAGACGACTTGTCCTGCTTCGGTACGTTCAAGGATGACACGTAGGTGACATTCTTGCAATGGGTTCCTCTGTGAACATGACTCACTGCTTCCGTCGTGTTCTACGGTAAGATATCCCTCAATTGACATCATCCCGGGAAGGGCGAGAAGATCGATTGTTGTGTCCTTACCTGTGGGAGCACAAGCACATTCCATGTTGTCAACTTCTGCAGATGCTTCAAGATGAACGATGACTTCCATACTCGATGTGTAGACCTCGTCGGAGGTAATCGAGGTCGAAGTCACCGTGTAGATTCCAGAGTGCTCAAATTGATGCATCACTTCGGAACCGACCCCTGTCGTTCCATCACCAAAGTCCCAGCTAATGGTGTCCCCGCCGCCTGTTGCTGTGAAAGCAAATTCGTGGTAGATG
>JABGWN010000108.1 GCA_018645535.1 Methanobacteriota archaeon | reverse complement strand
GAGTAGAAACCATTCGATAGCACCCCATTCTTCGAACATAGTATCGCCTCATAATGGTGGTCGAACATCAATATCAACATCTCCAATTGGACATCCAATACATCCGAGCCTTGCCCCATCTTCAACGACATCATCGTCTAGACCAGGTGGCAATATCTCAGGTAGTGGAACATCACCTGACAGGAGCGTAACCATACACGTTCCACATGTTCCTGAAGAGCAGTTTGTTGGAATTGAAACTCCTGCATCTTCTGCAAGTTCAACTAGAGTAAAGTCTGCTTGTACAGTTGCTTGTCCAAGCAATTGTATTCCTCGGAAAAACCGAACAACAGCGTCTGAAGAGATGATTCCACCTCAACGACCAGGCTTGTTTCGAGTCCAACGACCTGTTTGCTTATTGAAGAACAAACCAGCCTTCTTCATCCACTTGTTGAACTTGGTTGCACCTGCTCCAGTTCGTAGAATGAAGTCTTCACGATCTTCTTGTGCTTGGATATAGCCCTTGACAGCCAATGTCTGGTCAATCCAATCGTTAATGTCCATGAGGCCTCCAGTAAGGCCAGCGGACTCAACTTCTGCGCTGATGAGATCAGCTGTTGCACCTGTTGCTTCCAGATCTTTTCGAAGTTGTTCGCTTACATCGCTGAAGCCAAGGTTTGCTGGCTTTGGAGGAACTGGGTTACGAGGAGCTTTGTCAACATCAATGATGATACGAGTACCGTTGCTGAGTTTCGCTTCTGCCATATCGCCGAGAGGTGGCGTAAAACTGGTTTCACATTCCCAACAAATCAAAGCATACTCTTCGCTTCGGTCAGGATCTCTCGATGAACGAGGATCCATTTCATCTCCACATTCAGGGCAGGCATGGAAAATGAGTGCAGGAACGTGCTTGCGTCGGAAATCGACGATGTCCTGAGGTGTTCCTTCCAATTCGAGAAGTTCATGATCACGTGCAGCTTCAAGCCCACGAGTTTCGAGCTGGTCACGAATCTTGACTTTTTGGTCATCCTTTCCTTCATCGTTAAGACTGTTCTCAAGCTTAACGATTAATTCAACGGTTTTACCGAGGCGGTTCATGATGAGTTTCTTGTCTTTGAACGCAGTGACCTTCGCCAACTTGATTCGTTCTTTCTGTTCAGCAAGTTCAGTCAAAACGTCCTTCTGCTTACGCTTGAACTTCATCTCTTCAATTCGACTTTCTTGTTTACGGTCTGGAGCAAGAACCTTTGCGAGGAACCGTTCTTTCCCGTGACTCTGAGGCCCAGCGGTGATGATGCTGATGACACCTTCTGCGATGTCTGGCTTCAGGCCATAATTTTCGATCAGTTTCTCAGAGTCGATTTTTTTCAAATCGCCTATTTTGAGTCCCGCATCAGCGAGTAGTTGCGCAGTTGTGTCATCGATTCCTCGACGAAGTAATGCGAGATATGTGTCCTTCTTTGCCATAACATCCCCTCCGACAATGATAGCCGAGGGAGCGTTCCTAAGAAAACCCTCCCCCGTAACTGTTCGGTAATAATGGCTCTCAATTCGAGCCTTTTTCAACCCCCACGGCGAGTATGACCCAGTCTTCAAGTCGAAGCGATTCAGGTCGTAAATCCATTAATTCATGGTCAAGAAGTGAAGCGATTGAATCCTTCCATCGTTGAGCATGCCACCCTTTGAGGCGAGAAATTCTTCTTGGTGCACGTTTCAACGTACTCCTCATTTTCTTTCTCCTTTCTGCAAATGCCTGATGAATCATCATGCGAATTAAGCGTTTATCGGCTGGCCATATTGTCTCATGTGGATGAAGTGTGACGACTTGTGAGTGCACAGCCGGTTGAGGGCTGAAACTATGCGGAGCTACAACATGATGTTCCTCAACATTCCAATCGAGAGCCACCGTCATACCAAGAGAGCCAACATCGCTCGGATGTCGCATCGTCAATCGCTGAGCAAATTCTTGTTGAACCATCAACACCACGGATTGGAGTGATGTTTCATTCAATGCGTTGAATTTTGTAATCTTCTCAATCAGAGGAGATGAGATTTGATATGGTATGTTTGCCACAATTTTCGTAATCGACTGTGGCCACTCTTCAATCAGAGCGTCACCATGTAAGAGGGTGAGTTTCCCATTGTTTTGCTGTTCAGAAAAGACGTTGTCAAGATGGAGCACAGGGCCATCATCGAGTTCGATTGCAGTAACAGTTGCTCCTGTTTTCAAAATCAGTTGGGTTAAGGTTCCGGGTCCAGGTCCAATCTCGAGAACATGATCCTTATCAGTGACTTCTGCTAATTCAACCATGGTGTTGAGAAGTTGGTCATCAATGAGAAAATGCTGACCTAAGTCGGTATTTGGTGGCTGATATGCACGCAAGGAATCAATCAAGTCTCTTGCTGATTTCATGCATTCACCGGAAATAGATGATCGACCAATCGCGGTTGGAGTGTTCTATCCTCAATCTCAGAGAAGAATCTACGTGCTAGTAATTCTGCAGCGTCAATGCTACACTTTTCGTTTAATTCAGCCAATGAAGAGAATCCAGATGAGCCACGAAGTTCAACCATTTGTTGTGCTTTTTTACTGCCGATTCCGTCTAGAAGTTCAAATGCGTGTTGTTTGAGTGAGAGATTTCCTGCTTTGTTGAAGAAGGATTGAACGAAGTGCATTCCAAATTCTTCAACGAATAACTGGATGATAAGAGGGAAGTCTAGTTTTGCAGAGTTACTCATTCGATCGAATATTGCTCCACCAAGGAGGTTACCCTTCGGAGCATTTCCTTCTCCACTTCCAATATAGATTCTTGAACTCGGAAGAATCGGTTCTGAAGATTCAATACTGATTCGACATGGAATCAGCGATTCTTCTGTAAATCCTGTAATGACATTATCTGAGGCATCAAACTCAACGACACGAGCCCATGAAGCATCATAGAGTGGTGAAGCATCTCTTCGACGCTGTTGCGGTCGTTGTTGACGTTGTCCTCCACGATTGTCGCGTCGTTGTTGGGGGCGTTGCTGTCTTCGCTCTCCACCAGATTGCTCTGGTTTCTTCTGAGGCTTTGGAATCTCTTTTCTACCAGTTGCTGGTGGAGGCATACTGGTGTCAACATTAGGTGTTGACTTGTTGAATTTACGAGGGGTATAATCGCGGCCTGGGCGGCTCATGCGTGTTCACTTCCTTTGGGTTTCACTCAACACCGATGTGTTGACGCACAAGTTCGAGAACTGTGTTGACATCTCCGTCATCTATGGAAGCACGGCGGCTTGCCATAACGGCCTTGATCTCAAGTTCTGTCATTGGCATGAGTTCTGCAAGTTTTGCAGCTAACTCTGGATATTTTTCGAAAGCAGGTACTTCTGCAATGGCAGCTTTCAATTCTTCGAATACAGAGGAAACTGTTGGGTATCCATTTCGATTCTCACTTGCAGCCCACTCGGCGTGGAAGAGAGCAGCACGTTGTTCGTACGTCAAATCTCTTCGGCGTTCTTGAGCGCCCTTGAGCAAGTCACGGACGGTGGCAAAATCAACAATCTTTTCTTCTTCAGGCATAAAAATCACTCACTCCAATGGGCGGAGGTGTTCTGGACGGGCGATGACAGTTTTCTGCATGTTTCCGTCTTTGACTGCAACGATCCAAGCAACACCTTGTCGGCGTGTGATGAATCCAGTTCTTCCATTGAATCGGCGATGAGGCATACCCATTTGTTGTCCACCGTCAAGAACGATAGCAACACGGTCGCCTTCATCGTAGTTATGCATAACACGACTGATGTATGTGCGTGAACGTTCCTTTCGTCGTCGACGTAGAACGCTTCTTGTACCTACTCTCTGTCCCTTGGATCGCTTCATTTTAGTGGCCTCCAGTGTTCGAAATCAGCATAACGCTTGTTCGAAGCAACTTTGCGACCGACCCACCGCATATAAGCACCGCGATGAATCAATACGCTTCAATCTGCGTGAATATCTCCGACATCGAGCCATTCGACAGTGCATTTTGCTTTGATAAGAGATGCCATGGATGGCTGAGTTCGTCCATCATCTCCATGAATGGTCTCCTTGACATATGTTCCAGATTCACAACGTAGGGTAAACTCAACTGCTACATTGCCATTTTCAAGTGTTTCAACACTTGGATTATTGGTCTCTATGACCTTTCTTCGTCGAACGAGATCTGCTCTGCGGTGTGCGACACGTTCAGGTGTTCTTTGAGCAAGATTAACGCCTTCTAACTTCTCAACGATTTCTAGAATTTCAGCCTCACTTGGAAGAGGAAGCAATTCGACAGGTTCCGGATTGGTTGATAGAAGTTGTTCAATGAGAACAGCCTTTGTCCCCTTTGCAAGGCATGAACGTTCTTCACATAATGCAACAAGGTCATCCTTTTTCAGTTTCTTTAATTCAGATTCTTCAAGGATTTTAATTTCAATCTTCTGAAGAGGTTTCTTTGGATTATCCTTCCTGTCACCTCTTCGACGTTGCTTTCGTCGACCACGCCCTCCGCGTTGTTGGACATCTTCCTTGGTCATGTCGAGTGGTGCTACGAGTACATCATAATCAGGTTGTGAAATTGGCTCGACGATGAATCGAATAGTGTAGGATTTTTCAGCAGGTGTGTCTTTTACCCGAACGACTTCGCTTCGATTTGAAGAACGGAAGTGTGAGATTTCGATTGCTCCATTTGCTTCTTTGTTGATGATGTCCATCGCTTCTTCATAATCGATAGACCATCGCTTAGGTTCTTTGATTTCAAAGACGAATGGCCGGCCACTTCCAAGACAGCGAACGTCGATGTCCTCCCGTCCCATTCCGTGGAAGGCGTGTTCCTTACCATCGAAGAATTTGATGAGTGGTTCACCGATTAAATCTTGAACACTGGAAGGATATTGCTGGCCAGTTTGTTCGCAACTTTGACATCCTCTTCCCTTACAAGCTCTACATGGCCATCGGGTCTGAGGAATTCCGCGAGCAAGTTTGCGGTAACGTCCGTAGATGTAGGCGCTTCGAACATCAAGTGTAACTGTTAGTGTGAGAACGTCAATGAGGGCTAATACATCTGGCTTGTCATTGACGATGTTGATGGATTCAAGGTTGGATTGAACAATTTTTGAAACAGCAGAAACAAGGGATGGTTTGAATGCATCAGAACCTCCTGCACCGTATCTTTTGCGAATCAGTTCTTCTTGCTCGATTTGATCTTTAGGAATTCGAGCCCCAATTTGCAGTTTATTGATTTCAAAGGAGGCGAGAGCATCCTGAATTAACTCAGCAAGAAGCGACGCCTCTTCGAATAAATTCTCGCAAAATGGACAAAGAGGAATTTCCTGACGGATATTGAGCAGGCGCTCGTTTCCTTCTGTAATCGTTGAACGAACGACTTGGCCTGATTCTTCATCTGTTTGTTGAAATGATCTCTTTCCACCCAGTCGACCAAGACATGAATCACAAGTTCCCATTCGTAGTAAATGTTTCAATCCAGCAGGAGATGGAGCTCGTGAAATTTCTTCTGTATGTGAATCGAGTTGTTCAGGTTCATCGGATTGACCGTCTTCCACCTTCTGTTCTTCGACTTCATCCCATAGAGAATAATCTGTTGAACCAAAGCCAGAATTGGCATACTGCATCCAATCTTCGTCGTCATCTGGTGTCGTTTCATCAACCATTTTCTCACCTACCGCCGGTGGGACAACCCATTCGACCGCACACTTGCGTGAGCACTTCCCTTCAAGAACGCACCGATTCTATTCTTCTTCATCTTGGCCAAGTTTCGTTGTTTGATGAAGTAATCCAAGTGCAGCAGTTGTTAGCACAAGGCTTGCGATTAATGAGAGGAAAATCATTGCAGCTGAAAAGATTCCAAAGTTACTAAACAAGCCCATTGGAGAAAGAGCAATGACGGAAAAACCAGCGATATCAGATGCAGCGCTTCCAACTAACGCTAATCCACATGCCCCACCAACTGCGTGAAGTGCTTGTTCGTGGCTTTCTCCTTTTTCCCGACTTTCCCGATAACGTTCCGTGACGTGTATGCAATAATCAATTCCAACTCCAAGTGAGATGGTGGCTATCGTTACAGTGACAATATTCAGACTTGCGCCAGTCACCTGCATCAACCCATACAGCCACACAACGACCAGAAGGATTGGTCCCAGAGTCACCAAGGCTTGTTTGATGGAACGGAAGCCAATAGCAAGGGATATGAAGACGAATACTGAGCCGAGAACAAGCGATGATTGCATTTCATTTTGCATTTCAGTCGATGCAACAAATCGTGTAACAGGGCGACCTGTTGTCATTACCCAAGTCAAGGGTTTGTCTTCAGTTGGTGCAGTTCCTGGCTCGCCGCGGGTACCGGTTGAAAGATTTGTAAAGACTTCCAGATCTCTCCAAAGTTCATCCATAGCCGGCCCCATGCCGGGGAAGTCCTCAGGGCCAGTAATTCCGAATCGGATGAGCATGTGATTGTATTGAGCAGGGTCTCCATTTACATCGAGCCACGGTTGGACTGCATTCAATTCCACTTCGGGCATTACATAGAGGCTGACAATGCTTGATGGGATGGATGGAATCGGTCCGATTCCAGGTACTCCTTCGAGGGAGAGGAAGCCAAACATAAACGCAAGGCAGTCTCTATCGCTTGTATCTAAAAATCCAATTTGAGAGGTTGTGCAGTTCATACCGTTCCCTTCAACGTCAGGATTCCAACCTCGAGCCTTGAACGGTTCTGGGTCAAGAATCAAGGAGCCTTGAGCAGCAAACAGGAGTTCGTCTATGGCAAGCAAGTCGATATTTCCATCAGGCGTACGTGTAATCTTCTCAGGGACGCCGTCTTCAACACTATTCATTTCGGTTCGGAATAAGTCAATGCCTTCGTACACTCTTGGATCAAGAACATCGCCTTCGATGAGAAGTACTGCAGGCTCGCCTTCATCCGAGAAACGCTCATTGACGAGGTTTACTCCTTGAGCAAAGTCCGAGTCTTCATCGAGGAAATCTTCGACCGCAAAGTCACCTTCGAGGTTTGACATTGCGATGCTTGCAGGGATTGTAACAAGGAGAGCAAGTGTTGCTATGACGAGTGAATTACGAAACCGTCCGCTTTGAATGGTGATCCAACGAAGCCATCTTTCAGGAACAAGATGGGTGATCGTCTTCTCCTCAAGTTTCTTTTCTTTCTTCTTTTCAAGCCATTCATCAACACTTAATCGAAGAATTGGAACCCACAACCCAGTGAGGAGGAATGCAGCGAGAATACCCATTGCAGCTTCCACTCCAAACGATCTCAATGCTGCGATATCTGAAAACAGATTTGCTGAAAATGCAGCCATAGTCGTGACCGATGTGAGCATAATTGCTCTTCCGACACGGTTGAGTGTAATGGTTCCAGATTCGGTAGGAGATTTTCCATTCTTACGTTCCTCTTTGTAGCGATGTAATGCATGCAACGAGTCATCAATACCCAACGCAAGTACGAGAATTGGCAATAAATT
>JABGWN010000107.1 GCA_018645535.1 Methanobacteriota archaeon | reverse complement strand
AATACCACCACTGCCACGAGCTTCGATAACTTGAGATGTTAACGCCCCTGACACGACTGTTTCATTTTTCCAAAATGATTCGAAGTCCAAATCTAAGACCGTTGTCGAATTATCGGTTATTTCGGTTGTTTGGAGGGTCCCGTTTCCAAGTTCATAGGACTGGAGTACCTCGTTAATTCGTTGTTGCCAGCCATTACCTTCAAACAATAAAACGAACGTTTGGTTTCCATCATCGGTCTCATAATTTTGTTCCAACGACCAAGACGAAGTCGTTGTTACTTCATGATCTGCCATCGGTTGATTCCATGAACCTACGACAAAGGTTCGTTGTTCGTTTACAGAAGTTGAAAGCACAATGCCATCATGCCCATTAATGGTCACCGAAACAGTGATCGAATCGTTCCATGCTACAACCGTATCAAGGACAATACGAGCGGTTAATGTCGAGGTTTGATCGAGAAATGTGGTTTGAACTGATGGTGCTAAATCGATGCCTGCGCGTAGGTGAGATACGGATACATCATAATCGTGTGAAGAGGAATCTCCAAATGTCAAAACATACGCATGCTCATTGGAAAGAGAAGATGTGCTTGTCCAATCAGTGGTGATCAATACACTGGGTGTATCTTCCGCAGATGCGAGATATGTAAGCGGAGTAAGCAGGAGAAGAAGAGTGATGGTCGTTGCACGAATCAATCCCATGTATCAACCATGAGTCCACTCCTCTCTAAGGGTGTTGCTCTTCTGATTCTCTAAATCAAAGGTCAAGAAGGTATGCAAAGAGGAGCGGAACGACGATGGTTGCATCGCTCTCTACAACGAATGTAGGCGTATCAACATCGATTTTACCCCACGTTATTTTTTCACTCGGAGGAGCGCCCGAATAGCCTCCATAAGACGGAGTAGATTCGCTGATTTGTCCGAACCAAGACCAAAGAGGTGCATCTTTTTCCATATCTTGATTGAGCAGTGGAACAACGCATATTGGGAAATCACCCGCAATACCTCCACCAATTTGGAGGAAGGCAAGGGAGGTCTTTTGATGCTCATACCATGGTGCTAATTCCATCATGTAATGGATACCAGAAAGCACGCAATCAGAAGAAATTGTTTCTTCGAGACACCGTGCTGCGAAGATGTTCCCTGTGGTCGAATCCTCCCAACCCGGTACAAAGAGTGGTAAATCTACTTCTGCAGCCGCTAAAAGCCAAGAAGAACTCTTGTCCCCTTCGATTGATGCATCGAGATCTGAAGAGCGCAACATGTCGTAAAAGTACGCATGAGGCAAGTGACGTTCTTGATGTGCTGAAGCACTTGACCATCGCTTCATCAAATGCTTTTCAATAGCACGAATGGCAACATCTTCTGGAATGCAGACATCCGTAACTCGGTTCATTTTCTTGTCGAGCAGAGCTTTTTCATCTTCAACTGAAAGAGTTCGCCAGTCTTCGATTTGTTCGTAATGAGGTAAGGCAACCATTCTGAAAACATCCTCTTCCAAGTTTGCACCTGTGCAAGAAATACCAGCAACGTATCCTTTTCGAATCAAGGGAGCCAAGACTTGCCCAATACCTGCGGTACTCATTGCCCCTGCAAGTGTTATGAACAGTTTTCCGCCATCGTCAAGGTGTTGTTTCAGTGAAGCAGCCATTCGCTTCAATTGACCTGCATTAAAATGCTGAAAATAATGCTCGATGAAGTCTGACATGGACATACTCAATCCTCCGAGTGAAGGAAACGATTGACCTTCTGTTCTTGCATGAGAACAAGGGTTGGCATCTCCGAGTCAAGTACAGACTTCAAATCTGCAACCATACCACTTGGATCTGTTCCTCCACATGTAAACGCATCGATGGCAAGCCAACCAAGTTCGCTGTAACAATGAGCAGTAAGGTGGCTTTCATCCAAGAGAACGACAGCTGCAAAACCAGGTGGTGAGGTGATGCCATCGAATAATTCGACGTGTGCATGGACTTCTGTTGCAGTGCTTCGAGCCACGACCTCTTGTAGAATCTT